>JAGZAC010000040.1 GCA_018370615.1 Clostridiales bacterium | reverse complement strand
ACCTCCCCTTACACAGGGGAGGCGAAGAAGAAAAGGCTTCCTTATGAGGAGGCTTAAGGTGAAAGACCTCCTTGTGGGGATGCGGGGAAACATAAGTAAAAAGGCTCCCTTGTGGGGAGATGCACAGCATCTCCGGGAGCATGGCTCCGCGTAAGCGGAGTCTGAGGGATTGTCCCTCCTCTTTACTCATGCAATCTCCATCTGGAGCAAAGTACACTCGTCCACCATTCACCAGGAAATTTTTGATAGTAAACGGACAAGATAGATCCATCGTTCAGTTCCACCGAAGCAGGATACCCCATATCACAGAAAAACTCCAGCCGGTCGTCAATGGCATAGTCCTCCTGCCATGTTTCTCCCATATCATAGCTGACAACGGCCCGCTCACAACGCTTACCGTCTGTACGGCAGCTATAGGAGCAGATAACTGCACCTGAGGAATGCACCATCAGATGGGGCGGACTCCCATCCACGCCAATACCCTTTGGTTTGGACCAGGTCTTTCCTTTGTCGTCGGAGTATGTGATAAATACTGTAAACGCCGGGTCCATCTCTTCATTGTGGGTACGGATAGCGCCCATCCATCTGCCGTCGGGCAGCTCCACTACGTGAGGGTCAAACATATTGTCAGCCGTCACCGCTTCTCCCCGAGGACCTTCTGTATTGGGCACTTCCCCTGCAAAGCTCCAGGTATACCCTCCGTCGGCGCTGGTGTAGCAAGTGACAGGCGGACGCGTATCTTTTCCGCCGTGAAAAACATTTCCAAGGTACACTAGGGTGCCGTCCTTGCAAATATTCATACCGTGGGGAGCTGTCACCGGCACCCGAATAGGGTCGCTCCAGGTAACGCCATAGTCATCGCTTATCATGACAAAGGACCCAGCACTGCCGATGTATTCGTTTTCGGGAAGCTTCTTCCATGCTTCGGAAAATCCCCAAACAATAGCCTGATCTTTTTCATCAAACCAGTCGTACTCCTGGATTTGCTTATGATAATTTCTGGGAGCTTCTGAGAACCAACTGACAATCAGCCGTCCCTCTCCCAAATAACAGATGCCCATATCCCGGTCGTCCACGTAGGAATCGTTGAGAACCATAGGCTTCGTCCAGGTTCTGCCCTCGTCATAGCTCATATACATGCAGCCCTTGCCGCAGGGGTCCACATGAGACAAACGCATGGAAGATGCAACGGCGTACAGCACGCCTCTGTCATCCTTGCAGACAGACGGCCAGCCGTTATATTTGAAAAACTTTTCTGCACGATCGACAGTGACCCGATAGTGCTCGACTTTTGGTGTGTAAAATTCCATAATTATGTCCTCTCACAGGCGTTACTCTTTTTCCATAAGTCTCCAGTGGGTACACTGCACACTGGTCCAATACTCATCTGGAACCGGCTGATAGTAAACTGTAAGAATAGAGCCATCGTTGAGTTCCACCGAAGCGGGATAGCCCATATCCTTCTGATTGCCGATCCTGTGGTCTAAAGCATAATCCTGCGTCCACGTCTCTCCCATATCATAGCTGACAACAGCCCGCTCGCAGCGGATGCCGTCTGTGCGACAGCTGTAGGAGCAGATAACAGCGCCTGAGGAATGCACCATCAGGTGGGGCGGGCTTCCGTCTACACCAATCCCCTTGGGAGCCGTCCAGGTTTTTCCCTTGTCGCTGGAATATGTAATAAATACCGTGAACGCCGGATCCAAATCTTCATTGTGGGTGCGGATGGCGCCCATCAGTCTGCCGTCAGGCAGCTCCACAACATGAGGCTCATACATATTGTATGCCGTTACCACCTCTCCCCGAGGCCCTTTCGCATCAGGCACCTCGCCTGCGAAGCTCCAGGTATATCCGCCGTCGGTACTGGTATAACAAGTAATGGGCGGGCGCACTTCATTGCCGTTTTCATCCTTATATGAATAGCTGTCATTATAGAGCATATTGCCCAGATAAACAAGGGTGCCGTCCTTGCATACAGAAGGGCCATGGGGACCAAAAAGGGGAACACGGACAGGGTCGCTCCACGTCACACCATAGTCATCACTCATCATAACAAAGGACCCGGCAAGGGCCAGATATTCCTCTTTCGGAAACATTTTCCATGCCTTGGAAAAACCTGCAGTGATGGCTTTGTCGGCATCACCCAACCAGTCGTACTCCTGCATATGGTCGAGATAATTGGCGGGAGCCTCTGAAAACCAGCTGACAAGCAGCCGACCTTCTCCCAGGTAGCAGATTCCCATATCCCGGTCGTCCACATAAGAATCGTTCAAAACAATCGGTTTTGTCCAGGTTCTGCCCTCGTCGTAGCTCATATACATGCAGTTTTTTCCGCAAGGGTCTACATGAGACAGGCGCATAGAGGATGCAACAGCGTAAAGCACACCTCTGTCGTCCTTACAGACAGACGGCCAGCCGTTATATTTGAAAAATTTGTTTTGTTTATCGTTTGTTATACGATAATACTGTACTTCGGGCGAATAAACTTTCATATTTTTCCTTCCTCCCAGGAAGCATAAAAATTCTGCTCAATAGAATAGCAAAAAGCTGGAAAAAATGCAATAGATTTTTTGTAATTTTATTGGAATTTTATAAGCCAGCAGTTTTGAGGTCTTTTAACGTCGTTCTTGTGAAGGCGTGGCGCAGCCGTGGTGGAGGGTTTGTTGCAGGGATACAATCCCCCACCCGCGCCTACGGCATGCCCCCGGAGATGCTGCGCATCTCCCCACAAGGGGGCCTTTTCATCCTAAGTCTCCCCCTGGGAGGGGGAAGGCGGCTTGCCGCAGGTAAGACGGAAGGGCTGTAGTAAAGGAGAACAATCCCTCAGTCGACTACGTCGACAGCTCCCTTTACACAAGGGAGCCTTTTTTACTTATGCCTCCCCGCATCCCCACAAGGGGGACTTCTTCATTCTAAACCTCCCCATAAGGAAGCCTTTTCTTCTTCGCCTCCCCTGTGTAAGGGGAGGTGTCAGCGTAGCTGACGGAGGGGTTGTCAGCAGCACCCCAACAGCTTTTTAATAAATTTCCCGCTATTCCCCGTCAAACAGCGGTGTAGAAAAATATCGTTCCGCCGTATCCGGCAAAATCGTCACCACTGTTTTTTCAGGACCCAGCTTTTTTGCAAGCTTCAGTGCCGCGCACACGTTTGTTCCGGCAGATATTCCGCACATAATTCCCTCCATGCGCGCCAGATTTCTGGCCGTTCCAATTGCCTCATCATCGGTGACAATACACACATGACTGTAAATATTACAATTTAAAATCGGCGGGATGAGACCATCTCCAATGCCCATCTGTATATGCGTACCGATGTTACCTCCTGCTAGAATCGCCGCATTCTCCGGTTCCACCGCCCAAATTTCTATATCTGGATTCTGTGCGCGCAGCACCTCTCCAACTCCGGTAATTGTGCCGCCGGTACCAATCCCCGAGCAAAAGCCGTGAATGGGTCCCGCCACCTGCTCCAGCAGCTCCACTCCCGTATGATGCCTATGGGCCATAGGGTTGGCAATGTTCTCAAACTGCTGAGGAACAAAAACATTGGGATCTTCCTTTGCCATGGTCAGGGCACGCTGCAGGCATTCCTCAATACAATCTCCAATGTTGCCCGCATCGTGTACCAAAATCACTTCCGCTCCATAATGGCGCACCAGCTTCCGACGTTCCTCGCTGACGGAATCCGGCATAATGATAATTGTGCGGTATCCCCGCACCGCCCCCACCAGGGCCAGACCAATCCCCTGATTTCCACTGGTAGGCTCTACAATGATGGTATCAGGACCGATCAACCCCCTCTTCTCCGCATCCAAAATCATATTGTATGCTGTTCTGGTTTTGATGGAGCCCCCCACGTTTAGTCCTTCAAACTTTACCAGCACCTGTGCCATATCCGGCTCGACCATTCTAGAAAGCCGAATCACCGGCGTGTGGCCTACTGCTTCTAATATATTGTTGCAAATCATACTTATCTCCATTTTGCTAGACGACATAAACATCTCGTTACATTATACACATAAGAAACCCTGATTGCAACAAGATTCCCTCTTTTTCCCTTTTCAGCATTTTATAAAAAAATTTTTTCAAAAGGGGTTGACAAACGAAAATATCTATTGTACTATTGTGTTAGTACAATAATACATGAAAGGAGCAGTACCATGGCATGGACCTTTGACCAGACGATTCCCATATATCTGCAGGCCGCCCATCGGATCCGTTCCGATATTGTATGCGGACGGTACAGCAAAAATGAAAAGCTGCCTTCTGTGCGAGATTTTGCACTGACAGCTTCCATTAATCCAAACACCATTCAGCGTGCCTTCGGCCTTCTAGAGGAAGAAGGACTGGTGGTCACGCAGGGAACCGCAGGGCGGTTTGTCACGGCGGACAATGCGGTGATTACCCGCGCCAGGGACGAAATTGCAAAGCAGCTCGCCAGGGGATTTGCAGAAAAAATGACGGAATTGGGGTATTCCCCGGAAGAAGCCGCGGAGCTAACCAAAACCTACTGCAGCAAAACAACCAATATAAACAATTTGAAAAAGGAGGCACAATCGGATGGATCTGCCGATTCTTGAATGCCGCAATCTGAGCAAAAGCTATGGACAGAGCGATCTGGCTCTGAACAACTTCAGCATCGCACTTCCCAAAGGGAAAGTGATTGGGCTGCTGGGTCCCAACGGGAGCGGCAAAACTACGCTGATTAAACTGACGGCCGGTCTGCTCACACCCACGTCTGGAGAACTGTTTGTGGGAGGCATGCCTGTGGGCGTAGAGACCAAACGCATCGTATCCTACCTGCCGGAACGCACCTATTTTGATCCCGGAATGCGGGTAGAGGAGACCATTCAATACTTTGAAGACTTTTACGAGGACTTTAGCGTGGACAAAGCCCGGGCTATGCTGGAGGACCTAGGGGTGCCTATGGATAAGAAAATGAAGGCCCTGTCCAAAGGCACCAAAGAAAAAGTCCAGCTGGTGCTGGTGATGTCCCGGGATGCACAGCTGTATCTGCTGGATGAACCCATCGGCGGTGTGGACCCTGCCACAAGAGATTATATTTTGAACACCATCGTTTCCAACTACAACCAATCTTCTACCGTAATTATCTCCACACACCTGATTTCCGACGTGGAAAAAGTGCTGGACGAATTCATGTTCATCCACAACGGCGCACTGGTGATGTACAATTCCGCCGACAACGTCCGGGAAGAGCTGGGAAAAGGAATTGACGAACTGTTTCGGGAGGTTTTCAGATGCTAAGGAAATTGTTTCGCTATGATATGAAGTATACTGCCAGGCTGGTACTGCCACTGATGCTGCTTACACTGGGCACTACACTGCTGGGCAGTGCCGCTATGAAGTTCCTTACTAATATCAGCCACGGCGGCAGTGCATACGACTCTACAGGCACGTTTCTTCTGACTATTGCGCTGGGTCTTATCGTCGCAGGATCTATTTTTATCCTTGTGGCCTTTGTGATCATCTCTTCATTTATTGTATTCGTTCGGTTTTACAAAAACTTCTTTTCCGACGAAGGGTATCTTACCCACACACTGCCCATTAAAAGCTCTACGCACATGTTTTCCAAAACATGGTCCACGCTTTTGTGGACAATTATCACCATTTTGGCCGCGGTTCTCTTCATCTTCATTTACATGCTAATTGGCGCCGCACCGTATGGATCTCTATTCAACACAGAGGTACTGCGGAATATCGGAGGCTTTTTCCAAACGCTGGGCACTACATTAACTCCATCCCGTCTGCTGATTGGAATAGAGACGGTCCTTATGGTGATTACATCCATTGTCTTTGCAACTTTTATGATTTTTACTGCCATCACCATCGGCGCCGTTGTAGCGAAAAAGCACAAAATCCTGGCGGCCATAGGATTTTATTATCTGATTAATATGGCGGTATCCATCGCGACTATGTTAATCTTTTTCCTTGTTTTCTCGATGACGGCGGGGAACATAATGCTTTCGGGCAGTCTCTTCTCCAATCCGGAGGGAATCATTCACTTTTGCCTGCTTTTCTTCATTGTATTTTACCTTGCACTGTCTGCAGGTGGATTTGCCCTATGCAACCGGCTGATTAAGACAAAGCTTAATCTGGCATAAATTAACCATACAATCCCCCAGGCGGCTTTGCCGCCAGCCCCCTTTACACAAGGGGGCCTTTTACTTCTAAGCCTCCCCACAAGGGAGCCATTTACTTCTAAGCCTCCCCACAAGGAAGCCATTTCGCTCCCTTGCCTCCCCTGTGTAAGGGGAGGTGGCATGGCGTAGCCATGACGGAGGGGTTGTATTACTGCAAAATAAAAATTTTTTAAAATTCCTCTTGACAACGCCGCTGCAATATAGTATAATACGTCCATCAATAATGCAATAAAACCTGTGAAGCGAAGATCAAACCGACGTGGACGTCTACAGAGAGTGGGGGAAGGTGAAAGCCCCGCGGCAGGTCGCCCGGCAAATGGATCGCTGAGGGAATGGAGAAAAGTGCTTTTATAAAGCGGTACGCTTTTGCGGCACGCAGTACCCGGACCGTATGCCTGCGTTAAAGGCAAGGGGTGTGTTGGCACTCTAAAGAGCGGCGTGCGTTTCTGCATGCAAAAAAGGTGGTACCGCAGGTAAATCCTGTCCTTTATGGACAGGATTTTTTTGTTTTTCTGCCACGAACACTCATACATTGTAGTCAAAGGAACACCGCTGCACAATGTGCGGATTCATCACTGCCCCGATCTCCAAATGTACCGGATGCTGTAGGTACTGCTCCAACGCATCTGCACCGTCCAGCTCCATGCGAATCAGCAAATCCATATTCCCCTCCCGGGAAACACAGTTTTTCAGCACCTGCACAGACAAGATTTTCTCCGGCAGCGCCGCTTGCAAGCGATGAAATGCATCTGTTATTTTCTGAGAAACGGCTGGAGAGAAAAATCCCTCTTCAAATTTCATAAAAACCATATGAATCATAGGGCACACTCCTTTTTCGTATACGTAAAGTATATCGAAATAAAGGAGGAAAATCAAGTCAGTATCCGCTGCGGCGGCTGAACATATACTATTTATATTTTGGAGGATGTATCATGAAAAAATTTATCTCTATGCTTTTGCTGCTTACTCTGCTGGCAACTCCGCTGCTCCTTAGCGGATGCGCAAAGGAAGAAGCCCCTGATACGGGAGACACCACAGCCGATACAGAAGAAACCTATAAATTCGGCATTATCTCCCAGATCGAAAATGGCGCTTTCCTGGATATGCGGGACGGCATCATCGCCGGTCTGGAAGAAGCAGGCTACACGGAAGAAAACACCACCATCGATTATAAGTGCGCCCAAGGCGACGCCACTACGCTGTCCACCATCTGCGCAACCATGGACGATGATACTTACGATGCTGTATTTACCATCGCCACCCCTGCAACCCAGGCCTTTGTAAATATGGAATCGGATACTCCCAATTTCTTCTGCGCCGTGTCCGCTCCTGTGGCAGCCGGTGTAATCACAGATATGGAAAATCCGGACAAAAATGCAACGGGAACTTCCAACGCCATCCCTACCTCTGACATTATTGATTTAGCGTATACACTTACACCTGACATTACCAAGTTTGGTTTTATCTACTGCACTGCCCAGGCAAATGCCACAGATACAGTGACCTCTGCCTGCGAGTATCTGGATTCTCAGAATATTGACTACACCGTAAAAACCGTAGAAACCTCCGACGATGTGGGCAGCGTGACGGAAGCCTTGATTGCAGACGGTGCAGATGTAATCTTTATTCCCAATGACGCTGTTGTCCAGTCCGGTATATCTGCTCTGACAGAAATCTGCAGAGACGAAAAAATCCCCACCTACTGCTCGTCCGCAACTACTGTTGCCTCCGGCTGCCTGGCCACCCTCGCCATTGATGACGTAGGCATCGGTGAAAAAACCGCTGCGATGGCTGTAGAGTATTTGGAAGGCACCGCCCTGGCTGACATTCCCTCCATTGTCGTAGAAATCGATTACTGCACCATCAATAAGGCTCTGGCAGATGCCCTGGAGGTTGCCATCCCCACAGAGGATGCTCTTGGGTATACCATCAACCTGTATGAAGACTGAAACTTATAATGAAAATTAAAGGATAAACGATTATGCTGTACGTAACGGCCCTGCAAGAGGGCTTCCTATACGGGCTTCTGGCAATCGGAGTCTTTATCTCCCTGCGTGTGCTGAACATTCCAGATCTGACAACGGAAGGGTCCTTTGGCTTTGGAAACGCAGTTGCCGCAGCCACAGCCGCCATGGGATATGCAAAACTTTCCCTGTTATTTGCGCTGCTGGCCGGAGTTGCCGCCGGATTTACCACTGGAATTTTGCAAACAAAGCTGAAGGTCCATCCGGTGCTGGCGGGCATTATCACGATGAGTGGCCTGTATTCTATCAATCTCATGGTCCGCGGCGGTCCAAACCTGGCCATCGGAGACAATGCGCTGTTTAAAATCGCCTATACCTTTTTGGGAGAAGACGCCTCCCGTGACGACAGAAGAATCGCCGGTGCCCTTCTTGCCGCCGTTTTGTGTATAGTTGTCATCGTCGTTATGATTTTGTTTTTCAAAACCCACCTGGGTATGTGCATTCGGGCAACCGGGGACAATCCGGATATGGTGCGGGCTTCTTCCATCAACGTGGACCGCACAAAAATCATCGGGCTTTGTATCTCCAACGGGTTGATCGCCCTGTCGGGCGCACTGATCGCCCACTACGTGGGATATTCCGATGCAAGCTCCAGCAGCGGCACCCTGATTTACGGCCTTGCAGCAGTAATCATCGGTGAAGCGTTGTTCTCCTTATTTCCTAGGGGCCGGCGCGGCGTCACCCTGGGTCTCATCTCCGCCGTATGCGGTTCCATTGTATATAAAATTATCGTTACCTTTGTGGTAGATGCGGAATTGTTTGGGGATAACAGTGCCAATCTGATGAAGCTGCTGTGCGCTGTGATCGTGGCAATTACGTTGATCATCCCCGCTGTAAAAGACGCAATTACCACATGGAAAAATAAACGGGAGGCACGACGGGCATGAGCGCACAAACACCAATGCTGGAAATTTCCCATCTGTCCAAAACCTTTGGCAAGGGAACAGTAAATGAACACGTGGCACTGGAAAATGTAAATCTTTCTTTGAACCAGGGAGATTTCGTCACCATTATCGGCTCCAACGGCGCCGGAAAAAGCACCCTGTTCAACGCAATTTGCGGCACCTACCTGCCGGACAGGGGATCCATTCGCCTGGGGGGAAAAGACATCACATTTATGCCGGAGCACAAGCGCGCCCGCCGAATCGGCCGGGTTTTCCAGGATCCCATGAAGGGAACAGCCCCGGGAATGACCATCGAAGAGAATCTCGCGCTGGCGTATACCCGGGCTCACAGCGGTCCGTTTGCACCCGCCTTGACGAAAAAGAAAGCCACCCTATTCCGTGAAGCCCTTGCAAAGTACAATATGGGATTGGAAGATCGGATGAAAACCAAGGTGGGACTGCTATCCGGAGGACAGCGGCAGGTAGTAACCCTGCTGATGTGTACCATTGTCATGCCGGATCTGCTGCTGCTGGATGAGCATACTGCCGCGCTGGACCCGGCTACTGCTGAAAAAATCATGGGGATCACCAATGATATTGTGCGGGAAAACCATCTCACTACACTGATGATCACACATAATATGAAGCAGGCGCTGGTCACCGGGAGCAGAACCATTATGATGGACAGCGGAGCAATTATCCTTTCCTTGGAAGGAAAGGAGCGAGACGATATGACCATGGATGGACTGATGAAGCTTTACACAGAAAAGAAAAAACAGGAGCTTACAACAGACCGGATTCTTCTGAGTGATTAGCGAGGAAGAAACATACCTGAGGGTTGGTCTGTGATAACCCCTCCGTCAGTTTCGCCGACACCACCCCTTACACAGGGGAAGCTTGTTCATATTTAGGCCCCCTTGTGTAAAGGGGGCTCCCGCGAAGCGGGTGGGGGATTGCTTCCCTTTTACAACCCTTCCGTCTCGCCTGCGGCAAGCCACCTCCCCTTACACAGGGGAGGCTTGGCGTTAAAGTCCCCCTTGTGCAAAGGGAGAAGGCTCCACTACGTGGAGCCAGGGGGATTGTTCCTCTTTACAACCCCTCCGTCTCGCCTGCGGCGAGCCACCTCCCCTTACACAGGGGAGGCTTGGCGTTAAAGTCCCTCTTGTGCAAAGGGGGAAGGCTCCACTGCGTGGAGCCAGGGGGATTGTTCTTCTTTACAACCCCTCCGTCTCGCCTGCGGCGAGCCACCTCCCCT
>JAGZAC010000039.1 GCA_018370615.1 Clostridiales bacterium | reverse complement strand
TGTCCATCTTTGCGCAGCGAACCCATTGTAAAATAGAACGTCCGATTCCAAAGGCAGAGAAAGGAAGCAATTCCATGCCATACACAGCGGAAGAGGCTGCAGAGCTTGTAGAACAGGAAGACGTGGAGTGCATCCGTCTTGCTTTTTTTGATGCTTTGGGACATCCGAAAAGCCTTTTCATTGCCCCCTCCCAGCTGCGGCAGGCGGTTGCTGTCCCGGCTGCGGGCGAACGCTGTGACGGTCTGTTTTTGGTTCCGGATTTGAATACCCTGCAGGTGCTTCCCTGGTATTCCAAGGAAAGCAAAACCGCCCGCATGTACTGCAGTATCCGGCAGCAGAGCGGCGCGCCCTTTGCGATGGACTGCCGATATCTCCTGCACCGTGCGCAGCGGTCGGCACGGGACATGGGCCTTTCCCTTACCGTGGACACGGCACATGAGTTTTATCTGCTGGCAGCGGATAAGGGCGGCAGGCCTGCCAATACACCCCACGATGGAGCGGACTCTTTGGATGCCCCTCCGACAGACAGGGGAGAGGACGTTCGCAGGGAAATCTGCCAGATGCTAAAGGATATGGGGATTGCACCAGTGTCCGCCTGTCACTGGCAGGGCGCAGGCCAGCATCGGATTACGTACTGCTCCGCCGGCCCCATGGAGGCGGCGGACAACACCATGACCTTTCGGGAGGCAGTGCGCACTGCGGCGTGCCGCAGCGGACTGCATGCATCCTTTGCGCCAAAGCCTCTGGTTCGGCAGAGGGGAAGCGGTTTTTCTGTCCGTCTTTCTATGGGAAAGGCCGGCAGGCAGTGTATGGGTCCCTTCTTTGCCGGGGTGGTAAAGCATATGCGGGAGGTAACTGCCTTTTTGAACCCTGTCCGTCAGTCCTATGAACGGCTGGGGGAAATCCGAAATGAAGCGCTCTGCACCTGGAACCCCCAAGAGGGGATTCCCTATATGGAATTGCAGTCTCCCGACGGTACGGCAAATCCCTACATTGCCTTTGCACTCCTGATTTATGCGGGATTGGAAGGAATTCGCCGGAATCTTGCGCCGGAGAGGGAAAAGACTCCCTATTTTCCCAAAACGATAGAGGAAGCGTATCAATTTACTGAGGGCAGCGATTTTATCCGGGACGTGCTGCCCGCGCAGGTCATCCAGGCCTATAGGCAGTCGGTTTTATAATTTATGTTGCAAACGTGCGCGGGAGACCGCGCTGGAAATACAGTAAAAAACACCGCACAGCGGTATGGAGGAAATATGACAAAGTATATCTTCGTGACAGGCGGCGTTGTGTCCGGCCTGGGGAAAGGGATCACGGCGGCGTCGCTGGGACGGCTGCTGAAAATGCGGGGACTGAAGGTGGCAGCCCAGAAGCTGGACCCATACATAAATGTGGATCCCGGGACCATGAGTCCGTATCAGCACGGAGAGGTCTTTGTCACGGAAGACGGTGCGGAGACGGACCTGGATCTGGGCCACTACGAGCGGTTCATTGACGAGGACCTGAATAAATATTCCAACCTGACCACAGGGAAGGTATACTGGAACGTGCTGAACAAGGAGCGCAGAGGAGAATATCTGGGGCAGACCGTGCAGATCATCCCCCATATTACCAACGAAATCAAGGAATTTATCTATACGGTGGGCAAAAAAACAGGCGCGGATGTGGTCATCACAGAAATCGGCGGCACCATCGGCGATATTGAAAGCCAGCCGTTTTTGGAGGCGATCCGCCAGGTGGGCACAGAGGTGGGACCGGACAACAGCCTGTACATTCATGTGGCGCTGGTGCCCTACATCAAGTCCTCCGGAGAACATAAGTCCAAACCCACCCAGCACTCCGTCAAGGAAATGCAGGCGACAGGTCTTTCCCCCGACATTATTGTCATGCGGGTGGACGAGCCTGTGGACGAGTCGATTCGGGAAAAGATCGCCTTATTCTGCAACGTAAAGCCGGATTGTGTCATTGAAAATATTACCCTGCCGGTGCTGTACGAGGCGCCCATTATGCTGGAGCGAAACAATTTTTCTGAAATTGTATGCCGGGAGCTGAAAATCGAGGCAGACGAGCCGGACATGACAGAATGGCTGGATATGCTGGACAGCATCAAAAACCGCACCCGCAAGTGCACCATCGGTCTGGTGGGCAAGTATGTAAAGCTGCATGACGCGTATTTGTCTGTGGCAGAGGCCCTGCGCCACGCGGGATATGCCCTGGGCAGCCGAATCGATATTAAGTGGATCGATTCAGAGGACATCACCCCCGGTACGGTGAACGACATTCTTGCGGCCTGCGATGGAATCCTGATCCCCGGCGGTTTCGGCAACCGGGGTGTGGAGGGCAAGATCCTGGGCATATGCCTGGGTATGCAGATCGCGGTGATCGAATTTGCCAGAAATGTTTTGGGAATCCAGGATGCCCATTCCGGCGAATTTGACGAGGATACGCCCCATAAGGTCATCGATTTTATGCCGGATCAAAGTGAAAACATTGCGAAAGGTGGTACCATGCGGCTGGGCAGGTATCCTTGCAAGGTAGTGCCCGGCACGCTGCTACATCAGTGCTACGGCGAGGAAATGATCGGCGAGAGGCACCGGCACCGGTACGAATTTAACAACGACTATCGGGAAGAGATGGAAAAGGCAGGACTGGTGATTTCCGGTACGTCTCCGGACGGACGAATTGTGGAAACGGTGGAAATTCCGGAAAACGACTATTTCATCGGCGTACAGTTCCATCCGGAGTTCAAGTCTCGTCCCAACCGGGCGCATCCGCTGTTCTATGGGCTTGTCAAGGCGGCACTGGAATATGAAGAGAGAAAATAAGGAAAGACCCCTACAAGGGGTCTTTTAGATAAGGGGCTGCTTTAATCGTATATTTTTCATCCAACCCCCAGTTTGCATTAGCAGACTGGGGGATAGTTTTTACTTACAACCCCTCCGAGTTTTGCTCCGCAAAACCCACCTCCCCTTACACAGGGGAGGCTTAAATAAATAAGTCCCCCTTGTGTAAAGGGGGATGTCTCCGCTTGTGCGGAGACAGGGGGATTGTTCTTTCACAACCTCTCCATCAGCTACGCTGCCACCACCTCTGCACTGAGGAGGCTCAAATAAGAAAGGCTCCCCTGTGTAAGGGGAGCTGGCGGCAACGCCGCCTGAGGGGTTGTTTATTGTCGTTTTTTCACAACCCCTCCGTCAGCTACGCTGCCACCACCTCTGCACTGAGGAGGCTCAAATAAGAAAGGCTCCCTTGTGTAAAGGGAGCTCCCGCGAAGCGGGTGAGGGATTGTTCTCTTTTACAACCCTTCCGTCACGGCTACGCCGTGCCACCTCCCCTTACACAGGGGAGGCTTAACCCGAAAAAGTCCCCCTTGTGGGGAGATGCGTAGCATCTCCGCGGGATTGTCAACGGAGTTGACAGGGGGATTGTTACTCTCCTACAGGGGTGTCCCCGCCGCCCTCTGTATTCTTTGCCGGATACCGGGAGTATTCCTCACCTGCAAGATCTGCCGTGGTCATCCGGGGCCGGATGCCGTCCTCCATTTCGTTGGAGGGATAAATCTGCGCCGCCGCAGGCCCGCCGGGCTCGTCCGGTCCGGTGAAGTCCTCCAGACCATTTACCAAATTTTCTTCGTTTTCAATAGGCTTTGTTTTCTTTTTCTTTTTTTCCATAGAGGGCTCCTTTCCCATATAGTGATATGTTTAGTATCTCCCATTTTTTCGCGCGTATGAAAAATTCCATGCAAGAAACTTGCCGAACAAAAATTTCTTTGCGAAAATATTGTATTATCTCCTCAAAGATGATATAATATTTTGGATTTGTAGACCTTGTAATGATTTTGCATATTGCGCCGGGATGATAAACGGCTGATTTGCAAAAAAACATGCAGATCATCCTGCTTTTGAAGGGGCGGTGCAATATGGCGCTTTGTAAAAAATGGCTGCAGAAATATGCAGAGCCAATTAAATACCTTATCTTTGGTGTCCAAACTACCGTTGTCAATTATTTGGTTTTCTGGCTGGTCATCCGCTTCTCGGGAGAAAAATATGCGTTGACGGCAAATGCTGCGGCGTTTGTTGTGGCTACGATCTTCGCTTATATTACAAATAAATTGTTTGTGTTCCAAAGTCGGTCGTGGAAGGGCGCGGTTCTTTTGCGGGAGTTTCTTGGATTTGCAGGAGCGCGGATCTTTTCCTTTCTTTTAGAGGAAGCGGGCCTGCTCTTGTGTATGGAGGTGCTTCATGTAGAAAAATTTGCGCTACCCTGGATCAGCGGCCTTATGGTCGCGAAGATCGCGCTTTCCTTTATTGCGGTGCTGCTGAATTATCTATTCAGCAAATACCTGATTTTTTCAAAGAAGAAAGCCTGACGGATGGAGGAAAAAATCTTGCATGAAAAAAGTGCTTTTGATCATTCCCGCCTACAATGAGGAAAAAAACATCAAAGCGACTGTGGACAACGTGTTGTCCCATTCCCCTGGGACGGCATATCAGCTGGATTACATTGTAGTGAACGACGGATCCCGGGACGGCACCAAAGAGCTGTGCCGCAGGGAAGGGATCCGGTGTCTGTCTCTGGTGCAGAATCTTGGAATCGGCGGGGCCGTTCAAACCGGATATCTGTATGCGCAGCAAAACGGGTATGATATAGCAGTCCAGTTCGACGGCGACGGCCAGCACGATATTGCCTCGCTGGATGCGCTGGTGGCACCGGTTCTCAATGAGGAGGCGGATTTCACGGTGGGCTCCCGGTTTATCGACGGGACAAGCGACTTTCGCTCGACCTTTATGCGGCGGCTGGGAATCCGGTATCTTTCTCTGCTGATCCGTATCGTATCGGGGGGCAAAATCAAAGACCCCACCTCAGGGTATCGGGCAGCCGGCCGCAAGGCCATCGCCTTTCTCTCCTCCAATTATCCGGCAGATTATCCTGAACCGGAGTCAATCGTAGTTCTTTTGAAAAAAGGCTTTCGTCTGCGGGAGGTGCAGGTGAACATGTTCGAGCGCGCTTCGGGAAAATCCTCAATCAACTTTTGGAAATCCATTTACTACATGTTCAAAGTATCCCTGGCAATTTTGTGTACAAGCCTGCAAAGAAAGGAGAAGAGCTGAATGTCGCTTCATCTTCGCATCGCTATGATCGTATTGGCAGTGGGGGTCATGGTGATTATTTTCCGCTCGGTGAACAAAAAGCATATGCGCATGCAGTACTCTCTCGTGTGGATAATTATATCCATTGCGCTGCTGCTTTTGGCGATCTTTCCGGTTTTTGCGCAGTGGCTGTGTTTGCTTCTTGGGATCGAAACGCCGTCCAACTTGATTTTTTTACTGGGTATCCTGGCGCTCCTGCTGCTGAATTTTACACAAACCGGTATTATATCCAAGCAGTCAGAACAGATCAAGACCCTGACGCAGGCGCTTTCCCTGCACCAATATGCTCAGGAGAAAGAGGAGATTTATGGAGACAAAGAATCTGGACATGAAGAAGGATAATCCAACAAAACAGGGAAGGTTCCGCTCCTTTCTCAAGGAGCATCGGGCCATTTTGATCGTTTTGTTCCTTGTGCTGGCCATTCGGCTGATTGCACTGGATATGCTGGGCGCAGAATACAGCCTTTCCAACGACGACCTCGCTTATGTGCGCAGCGGGATCACGTTCCGGCATACCGGTATGATCACTATGCATGAAAACGATGTGCCCAGTGCACAGATCATGCCTGGGATGACTGTGCTGATCGGACTTTTCTCTTTTGTTTTCGGAGAGGGAACGCTGTTTTGGCTGGCGTTGAAATTGCTGTGGGCCTGTATGGGGACCCTGACAGGATGGTTTATTTATAAAAGCGTGCGCATCTATGCGCCAAAGTGGTGTGGCGTAGTGGCCGTGATTCCGCTGATGCGGGCGGATTTTGTGTGGATGGACAACCTGATCCTTACGGAAACGCCCTTTATCTTTTGTTTTTCCGCAATGATCTATTTTACGCTGATGATGGGAAAAACCCAGAAGGGGAAATATTTCTGGGGCTGTCTGGTAGCCTATATGCTGGCGCTGATGTGCAAGGCTAACATTGCTCCCTATCCTGTGTTCGCTATGGTGTATCTGCTGCTTGTAAAATATGATTTCAAGCGTCTGCTGCGTCAGGGACTGATTCTCGGAGGCGTGGTGCTCTGTTTTATTATCCCCTGGAGCATTCGAAACTATATCCAGTTTGATGCATTTGTCCCGCTCACATACGGTGTGGGCAATCCCCGCCTTTTGGGTACGTATCAGGGATATGGATATCCCAGTGACGAGGAGCTGGATTATGAGACCCATGTGGAAGAAGTTGTAAAGGAAAAGTATGCCCAGTACTATAACGAGGACGGAAGTGTAAAAACAGAATATATCCGGTTTGTCAATCTTGGCAGAGATAACATTAAAGCAAGTTACAGGATCCAGGAATGGGCAAAAAGGGATTGGAAAAGCATGGTTGTGTCCTACGGGGTGCTCAAGCCGGTAGAGATGATCCGCAGCTCCTTTTACTGGACTACGCTTTTTAATGTGACCAAGGACCAGGTCCTGATGATGCAGGATATGAATACGGCGCTGTGTGTCATTGCCGTAGCGCTTGCGGTTGTCTTGAAGAAATACAGGCGGCAGATGTGCTTTCTTTTACTGCTGTATTTTGGAAATTTGTATGTTTACGCGGCAACCTTTGCTTTTGACCGATATCAGGTGTCTTTGATGCCCATACGGTATATCATAATAGGTATCGGCCTAGGCCTTGGCGCGGAGCTTTTTTCCAGGGGCGTCGCCGCGGTGCGTGACAGGCGCGCGGAAAGCAGGGATTTGTCTGCAATGTAAAAAGACGCTGTCCCGGTAAAAGGCGGGGGAAGGTTTCTTTTCCAAGGAAAAACAAAAGAAAAAGGGAAGGGGGAGCCCTTCCCTTTTTTTATTCAGCTTTGAAATAAAACGGCTGTGTCCAGAGCCAAATGCATCATATCCGTAAAGGAGGTCTGCCGCTCCTTTGCAGTGGTGGCCTCTCCCGTGAGCAGATGGTCGGATACAGTACATATGGCCAGCGCGTGCTTTCCTGCCCGCGCCGCGTTCATATACAGGGCTGCTGCTTCCATTTCCACTGCCAGCACCCCCATTTTCTTCCAACGCTCCGTTGTATCTGCACTGTCGTTGTAAAAAATGTCGCTGGACAGCAGATTTCCCACATGGTAGGGTAGCCCCGCCGATTTTGCAGTCGCCGTGCAAAGCTCCAGCAACCGCCAGCTGGCGATGGGCGCGTAGGTCCCGGGAAGTCCGAAATTGTGAGAATAGGCAGAGTCCGTGCAGGCGCCTTGTCCGAGGACGATGTCCCGCAGATGCACATGCTCCTGCATTCCCCCGGCGGAGCCTACCCGGAGAATGGCCTCCACCCCGAAGAAATGGAACAGTTCATAGGAATAGATTCCCATGGAGGGCATCCCCATGCCGCTGGCCATGACGGATATGCGCCTTCCCCGATAGGTTCCCGTATATCCCTGCACGCCTCGGACATTGTTGACCAGAACGGCATCCTCCAGATAATTTTCCGCAATATGCTTTGCCCGCAGGGGATCGCCGGGCAGCAGTACTACCGGTGCGAAATCCTCCGGAGATGCGTCAATATGTGGTGTTGGATAAGGCTTCATCGTTTGCTCCCTCCTGCTTTTTTTGTATCAGTGCGGCAATCACTCGGCTGGTACCGATTCGGTCTGCGCCAAGGCGGAGCATTTCCGCCGCAGCCGCCGGCCCGCTGACCCCGCCGGCCGCTTTGATTTTTTTGCCATTTTTCATATGCTGCTTTAGTAAAATAACATCCTCTCGGGTGGCGCCGCCGGTAGAAAAGCCCGTGGAGGTTTTGATAAATTCCGCCCGGGAGGCGGAAACGACATGGCACATGCGGATTTTTTCTTCCTGCGTCAGCAGGCAGGTTTCAATGATGACCTTCAGGAGCTTTCCGCTGCAGGCATCCTTCACCGCGTTGATTTCTTCCAGTACTGCATCATCTGCGCCGGCGCGCACCCAGCCTAAATTGATGACCATGTCGATTTCCTCAGCCCCGTCCGCCACAGCCTGGGCCGCTTCAAAGCACTTGACTGCCGTGGTCGCGTATCCGTTGGGAAAGCCGATCACTGTGCAGATGGGCACTCTGCCTGCCGCATATTCCGCGGCCCTCTTTACATAAGACGGAGGAATGCACACAGACGCAGTGCCCCAGTAAATTCCCTCGTCACAGACTTTTTGGATGTCCTCCCACACGGCGGTGGGGGTCAGCAGCGTGTGGTCCACGCGTTTTAGTATTTCACTGAGTTTCATATTTAAAATTTCCGTTTCAGATTTCTTTTTCTTTTATGATAGCACAAGATGTCCTTTTGTCAACGGGCAGAGAATAGAATTTTCCAGTTTTGCGCATAATATGGGCAAAGATTGCTATGCACAAGGAGACAAAGATGGACGCAGACGTAAAGAAAAAAGAAGAAAATAACAACAGCGAGGATTTGGAAAACACCGCCGGCGGGGAAAACGCCAACGGTGCGGAAAACGAACAGCTGGATTTTATTATGAAAAGCGGCAGTGTGATCTCCAAGAAGGACGGAGAAACCATCCACTGCCTGACAATTATCGGCCAGGTGGAAGGACACTATATTTTGGGAGAAGGCCAGAAAGCCACAAAATATGAGCACGTCATTCCCCTCTTGGTGTCCATTGAGCAGTCGGATGAGATTGACGGACTGCTGCTGGTGCTGAACACAATGGGAGGCGACGTGGAGGCCGGCCTTGCCATTGCGGAAATGATTGCGGGGATGTCCAAGCCCACTGTGTCCCTGGTGTTGGGCGGCGGCCACTCCATCGGCGTGCCGATGGCAGTGTCGACGAAAAAGTCCTTCATCGTGCCTTCTGCAACCATGACGATTCATCCGGTGCGCATGAGCGGTACAATTATAGGCGTACCGCAGACGTACTATTATTTTGAACGGATGCAGGACCGAATTGTACGGTTTATTACGGAGCATTCTCGGGTTTCGGAAGAAAAGTTTCGGGAGCTTCTGATGCGCACTGACCAGATTGCTACCGATGTAGGTTCCCTAATCGATGGAAAGGAGGCCGTAGAAATCGGCCTGATTGACAGCGTAGGCTCTCTGACAGACGCGCTGCAGGAGCTGCGCCGGCAGGTGGAAGCAAAGCGAAGTGCCGATACGCAAGCCTCTCCCGTACAGGAGGCGCAACCAACAATATAAAAAGCCTAGGCCCATCTAAATCAAGCCTCCCCTGCGTAAGGGGAGGTGGCTCGCCGCAGCTATTAAATGAAGCCTCCCCTGTGTAAGGGGAGGTGCCGCAACTCTGTTGCGGCGGAGGGGTTGTAAAGAACAATCCCTCAGACTCCGCTTGCGCGGAGCCAGCTCCCTTTACACAAGGGAGCCTTTTTTAATTTAAGCCTCCCCTTCCTTGCGAAGGGGAGGTGGCTCGCCAAAGGCGAGACGGAAAGGTTGTGAAAAACAATTCCCCACCCGCTCCGCGGGATGCCCCCGGAGTTGCTACGCAACTCCCCACAAGGGGGCCTTACCTCACTTGAAGCCTCCCCTGTGCAAGGGGAGGTGTCAGCGCAGCTGACGGAGGGGTTGTCAAATTTTACTTGTCTTTTCCAAGGAAACTTTCAGCAGCCCTGCAGCATTGTTCCAGAAAATATCTTCCCGCTCTGCCTGTGATAGCTCCAGCGTGTCAATCAGCCGCAGCTCCATTTCCGGCGTGTGCCAGGGACAGTCTGATCCAAACAGCAGCCGGTGAGTGCCGTGCTTTTCAATGATGTCCAGCGCCTGAGCCCGAGGTTTCGTCCCATATCCAAAGGAGAGGTCAAAGTACAGGGGAAGTCCGCACAGATGGCGCAGAACCTCCTCTCCCATACACGCGCCGCCCCAGTGGGCGGCGATAACCGGACAGTCTATGTGCCGCAGCGCTGTAGCCAGGCGCTCTGGCGTACAGTGAAAGGGCGCCCGGTAGCCGAAGTCCTCTCCTGCGTGAAAGAGAATCACAAACCCAAGCTGGGACGCCTTTTTGTATATGGGGAACATTTTGGGGTCGTCTACGAAAAAATCCTGATAGTCCGGGTGCAGCTTGATTCCCCGCATCCCCATGGCGGCAATGCGCTCCAGCTCCTCCAGCACGTCCGGCGCATCCGGGTGGACGCTGCCAAAGGGATAGATATGATCACACTGGATGGACGCGGCAAAGTCGTTTACATTTTTCATTTGCCTGGGATTGGTGGCAATATTCTGTACCGCAAATGCATCTACCCCCTGGGCGTGCATCAGCGCGTCCAAGGAGGACAGCGTGCCGTCTGTATAGGGAGTCAGTCCCCCGGAGGCATAGGCCAGCTTCCCAATGGCCCGGGGTGCCAGTGTGTCGGGGAAGCAGTGGGTGTGTATATCAAAGATCATTCCGGTGTTTCCTTTCATATTCCTTCAAAAAGAGCAGCGCTTCCCAATATCCTGCAAAGCCTTTTCCTGTAATGGTTTTCACACATGCCGCCGATACATAGGAGATTTTGCGGAAGGGCTCCCTGCGGCTGATGTCTGACAGATGCACCTCCACGGTAGGCAGGCCTACGGCCTTCAGTGCGTCCAGCAGAGCCACGCTGGTGTGGGTGTAAGCTGCCGGATTGATGATGATTCCGTCAAACTTTCCGTAGGCTTCTTGGATTTTATCCACCAGAACCCCTTCGTGATTGGACTGGAACACTTCATATTCGATTTCCGCCTTGCGGCAGGTTTCATCGATGGAGTCCAGCAGAGCCTGATAGCTTTCCGTTCCGTAAATATCCGGCTCCCGCAGTCCCAAAAGGTTCAGATTCGGTCCGTTGAGAATAAGAATTTTCATAGCCTTCCCTCCTTATTTTTTGAGTGTTTTTTATGGCGCCTTTTCTTTTTTGCAGGCGTCAGCCGCAAAAAGGAGACAAGCTGCCATGCAGTTTCGTTCACGCCTATATTCAGAATTTTTATATCTGACCATTCCACGTACAGCGGCAGGCGCTGCTGTTCCAGCTCCTCTGGCGTATGCTGTGCCATCAGCGGCCGGTTTTGGGTTTTTCCATCCCGGGGGGCAAGCTGCTCTCTATAGGTTTTGGACATTTCCCGCCGGATATACACAATCGTGCCGTTTTGCCGCAGCAAATCCCTGTTTTCTGGTCGGGTGACCACACCGCCGCCGGTGGAAATTACACAGCCGCTTCTCTTTCCCGCCTGGGCGACGCACTCTGTTTCCAGTCGGCGAAAGGCTTCTTCGCCGTCCTGGCGAAAAATCTCCGGAATGGTTTTCCCTGCCAGAGCTTCAATTTCCGTGTCAATGTCTATCCACTCTCTTCCGAGAATTGCCGCCAGCCGCTTTCCAATAATGGATTTCCCACAGCCGGGCATGCCGATGAGGACAATGTTTTTCATTTGCCCGCTGATTTTCTGCTGGATTTTGTGGATGACCGCGTCCTTTTGCTTTTTGCCGGTAAAGAGGTCCGCGCTGTATTTTGCCTGGGCCACCAGCATGGCAAGTCCTCCTACCGCCGGAATCCCCAGAAACTGAGCCTGAAGCATCAGCGCCGTTTTTGCCGGATTGTATATGATGTCCACTACACAGCGCAGCCCGGGTAGACGGGTGAGGTCTACAGGAGAAGCGCCGTTGCTCGGGTACATGCCCACCGGCGTGGTATTGACCAGCAGCTCCGCGTCGGCGTGACGGTCCAGATTTTCATAGTTGTCCTCCCCCCTCCGGGAGATGACGATTACCTCTCTGGCTCCCATGTCCCGCAGCACCTGCACTACGGTGACGGACGCGCCGCCGCTGCCCAGCACCAGCGCCTTGCCGCCCCGGACAAGGGATTCCCGCCCCCGCAACAGATACCGAAATCCTCCGTAGTCGGTGTTGTCCCCGTAGAGGGTACCGTCCTCCCGGCGCAGAATGGTATTTACGCTGCCCAGCTTCCGTGCCCGCTCGGACAAATCGGAGAGGTAGGGGAGCACCGCCTTTTTGTAGGGAATGGTGACGTTGAGCCCGTCAAATTCCCCGCCGGTGAGAAAGGCGGCCAGTTTTTCTTCGGGAATGGCAAAAAGCCGGTAGGGATAGCTGCCCAGCATAGAGTGGATGAGGGGAGAATAGCTGTGGGACAGATGCTCTCCCAAAAGACCGTATGTCATAGGGCCTCCTTTGTAAATCAGACGATTTCGCTGTAGGAACCGAGATAGCGGAACTCTTCGCACATGTGCTCCAGTTCTCTCATCAGCTGGAGGAATTCTGGCGCATATACGGAGACGTCCAAATCAAAATAAAACATAAATTCAAAATCCCGGTCCGGGATGGGCCGGCTTTCCAGCTTAATTAAGTTGATGCCCAGGGCATTGCACCGGGACATAACCTGATATAGAGCGCCGGGACGGTGGGGCGTTACTACCATGATGCTTGTCCGGTCCGCGCCGGGATAAATTTCCGTGTGCTTGGAAATGCAGATGAACCGGGTGTGATTGTTGCCGTTGTCCTGAACAGAGGTGGCCAGGGGACAGAGCCCGTACAGAGATGCGCAGGAACGGGAGGACAGCGCCGCCACGTCCTCTCTTGGAGAGTCCGCCACCATTTTTGCCGCCTGGGCGGTATTTTCACAGGGAGTGACCTTTACCCCCAGGGAGGCGAGATATTCCTGGGACTG
>JAGZAC010000038.1 GCA_018370615.1 Clostridiales bacterium | reverse complement strand
TCCCGGCCCAGGAGGTCAGCTGGAGCATGCCGGTCAGCATAATGGGAATGGCAAAAAGGAGGAGTCCCTTTACAATGGGTCCGCCGGTCATATCTATGCTGCTTTTACTGTACCTTGTCATTGAACTCTCCTTGTAAAACGGCAGTGAAGCCCCGCAGAACGCTCCGCGGGGCTCTTATATACTCTATATATTATAATCCGCTGCAGATAAAAGTCAATATTTCCCACGCAATAAAAATGATTTATTTTACAAGGAAAGCTTGCCTGCGAAGCTTAACAATAATATACAGGCATCCGGTCAGATGCAAAGGCACATTTTGCAATTCTTTTAAAAATATGCTATGATAGAAATCGTAAAATAAAACGGTGGAGGAAGTAATGTTATGCTGTTTATAGAGTATCCTGGCTGCACAACCTGTCAAAAGGCTAAAAAATGGCTGGACGAGAATAAAATTCAATATACAGACCGGAACATCAAGGAGGACCGTCCTACTTATGAAGAATTGCGGGAGTGGCACGCGAAAAGCGGACTATCTCTTAGAAAATTTTTTAATACCAGCGGGCTTTTGTACAAATCCATGGGGCTGAAAGACAAATTGCCGACAATGTCTCAGGAAGAGCAGCTGCAGCTTCTGGCCTCTGACGGGATGCTGGTAAAACGGCCGATTGTGGTAGACGGTGATACGGTGCTGGTGGGATTCAAAAGCGACGCTTGGGAAGCCTTGCGTCGGTAGGCTAGGAGATAATACTATAAAGCCTGCTTTTTTCTCCATCTTAACAGCAGTGCCGAATTCAGTATCACAAGAACGGAGCCTGCATTGTGTACAAGGGCGCCCACAACCGGATTGAGTACGCCTGTCATTGCAAGAATGATGGCCAGGAAATTGAGTCCCATGGAAAAAGAAAGATTTATCTTGATGGTGGTCATCATCCGTTTGGACAGGGAGAGCAAATGGGGAAGCTCCTTCACTTCGTCATCCACAAGAGCAATGTCTGCCGCGTCTACGGCGATGTCGCTGCCGACGCCCCCCATTGCGATTCCCACGGCTGCCTTTTTCAGCGCGGGCGCGTCGTTGATGCCGTCGCCGATCATGCAGACGGGACAGCCTGTATTTTCGCATTCTTCAATATAATGCAGCTTATCTTCCGGCAGACAATTCGCATGAACTTCTTCAATATGCAGCTGCTTTGCGATGGCCCTTGCCGCCTTCTCGTTGTCGCCGGTCAAAAGCACCGGAGGCACGCCGATTTTATGCAGGGCGTCTATCATACCGACGCTTTCCCCGCGGACAGTATCTGCAAGAACGATATAGCCCGCAAAGGAACCATTTATGGCAATATAAATTACCGTACAGCCCTGTTCCAGATACGATTCTATTTCTTTGTCTTTGCCTACGGGGACGCCTTGCTCCGTGAGCAGTTCCATATTTCCCGCAAGGACGCTTTCGTTGTCCACTGTTGCCCAAACCCCCCGGCCCGGGAGCATTTGAAAGTCGCTCACCTGTGCAGGCACGTTTTGCTCAGTTTGCTTGTAGCTGGCCACAATGGCCTTCCCCAGGGGATGCTCGGAGAGCCGCTCCGCCGCAGCTGCCAGAGCGTATATTTTTTCTTCGGAAAATTTCTTGGAGCAGCTTTTGACTGCCGTCACCTTGGGGGTTCCGTATGTAAGGGTGCCCGTTTTATCAAAGGCAATTCTTTTGGTGGCCGCCAGACGCTCTAAGGCATCTCCCTCCCGCACGAGAAATCCGTGCTTTGTGGCGTTGCCGATGGCTGCCATAATGGCGGTAGGGGTTGCCAGCACCAGAGCGCAGGGACAAAATACAACCAGAATTGTAACGGCACGAATAATCTGCCCTGTAATCGCCCAGGTCAGTGCCGCTGCAGTCAGCGCAATGATAACAATCCAAGTGGCCCATCGGTCTGCCAGACCGACAATTTTTGCTTTTCCTGCATCGGCGGATTGGACAAGACGGACCATGCGCTGGATGGAGCTGTCTTCTCCCACTCTTGTAGCCTTCATATCAAAGGCGCCGAACTGATTGACCGTACCGCTGGAGACCTCGTCCCCCACCGTTTTGTCTACGGGAAGGGATTCACCGGTCATGACTGCCTGATTGATGGACGTGCGCCCGGAGAGAATTACACCGTCCACAGGGATGCTCTCTCCCGGCAGGACACGCAAAGTATCGCCAATCTGCACCTGTTCGGCAGGGATGATTTCTTCCATTCCATCTCTTAGGACCCGTGCTGCCACGGGCGTCAGATGCACCAGTTTTTCGATACCCGCCCGGGCCTTTGCCACGGTCAAATCCTCCAGCAGAGCACCAAGCTGCATGATAAACGCAACCTCTCCGGCGGCAAAGTCTTCGCCGATGCAGACAGATGCGATCAGTGCCAGGGAGACAAGCACGTCGGCTTTTATATCAAAGGAAGTCACCAGTCCGATGACTGCTTCCAGAAGGATGGGAATGCCGCAAAGGACAATGGCGATCCAGGCAGTGTCGAACGGAAAGGGATGCAGATCCAAAATACTGATGATGAGAGCGGCACCGGAAAGGACAAGCAGCAGAATATCCTTTTTTACGCCGCCCAGCGCAAGAAAATCTTCCAGCTTTCGTATAAATGCACGCATATAATCCTCCTTACAATATACCTATAGGGGTATACCTATATTATACAGATGGGGGGAATGTTTGTCAAGAAAAAAATCAGCCAGCAAAGGGGCTGATTTTCAAAATAGTTATCCCATATTGGAAAATCTCTCCACGGCCTTGGTAAAGCTTTCGATAGTTTTATCCGCGTCACCGTGTTCAATACCGTCGCGGACACAGTGCTTGATATGGCCTTCCAGCACTACCTGTCCGCATTTATGCAGTGCGGATTTTGCGGCGTTCAGCTGGGAGAGGATGTCCTCACAGGGAATGTCTTTATCGATCATTCTGTCTATTGCCTGGACTTGTCCGATAATTTTCCTCAGCCTTCGGTGCAGATTGTCGGCGTCCATACATTGTTTCATTGTGTATTCTCCTTACCTATAGATGTATATGTATATTTTATGCGATACGGTGGGCTTTGTCAAGATACGGGGCTGGATGGATTTGGAGAATGGCAGGGGAAGGCAGAGGGACAACCCCTCCGTCACGGCTACGCCGTGCCACCTCCCCTTGCACAGGGGAGGCTTGAGTTTTATAGGCTCCCTTGTGTAAAGGGAGCTGTCTGCGACAGCAGACTGAGGGATTGTCTCCTTTACATTCCGCCGCTTATTCACATGTGGTTTCATATATCCAATCTGCCCACACTGCATAGTAGCTTCCCAGCAGATGAAAATCGTCGTAAGCGTACTGGGCGGAAAGATTGCCTGCGCCGTCGCTGAACAGGGGATTTACATCAATATAAATGCGCTTCACTCCATCGGCGAAGGCTGCCATATGATCGTTTAAGTATTGCATATTGGTGTTGTTGTAGACGGGATCGCGGTCGGAGCGGCTTTTTTGGATCAGCAAATTTGCCTGAATATAAATTGTCGAATTCGGCTGATAGCCTTGAATTTTATCCAAGGCTCTTCCGTAAAATGCAATCACCTTGTCCAAATTATAGCCGATTTCATTGATTCCCAGCATAAGGTAGATTTTATCGTATTGTTTTGCACTCAGTAAATTCTCCAACGTGACCGGACCTTTTCCTGGAATATTTATCACATCCTTAAACAATTGAAATACGTTCAGACCATTTTCTGCAAAAACGTCGGCAGCGCCAAGATTGGCGTAGTCCTTGAGTCCTACCGTTCTGGAGTCACCGATAAACAGCACATTTCCGAAATTTGCAGATTTATGCTCCCCTGTGTATGCCGGCAGGGTAGGTGTATCTGCTGCAGTTGTTTCTGCTGGGGGAGGAGGAGCGGTGGTGTCTGGTACCGTTGTTTCCGGGGCCGTGGTTTCTGGAGGCTGCGTGGTTTCTTCCGTCGTCTCTTCTTCCGGTTCTGTAGTAATCATTTCCTGGGTTGTATCAGATGTATCATCTGCTTCTTTTTTGTTGTCGGAAGTACAGAGAATAAATACAGCCACTACTACAACCACTACAACAAAAACAACTGCTAGAATCGTAAACAGCAGTTTTTTGTTCATTTTTTATTCCGCTCCTTTCTCCAAAAATAAGTGAATATGGTGACAACCCCTCCGACTCGCCTATGGCGAGTCACCTCCCCTTACACAGGGGAGGCTTAAGGTCTCTCAGGCTCCCTTGTGGGGAGTTGCATAGCAACTCCGGGGGCATTTCTGCGTTAGCAGACGGAGGGATTGTTCTCTTACAACCCCTCCGTCACCTGTGGCGACACCTCCCCTTACACAGGGGAGGCTTCATGTATAATGGGTAGCTGCGCCGTGCCACCTCCCCCTCCGGGGGAGGCTAGGAAGTAGAATATAATATATTAATCATTATTATACACGTGATATAGACAAAAATCTACTGTCAAATATACTTATTTTACAGGAAAATTTTTGAGAAAACAGTTGACAACAAACAAGCAGCATGCTACAATACATAAGATGCAGAATAGGTTATTGTCGGGGTGTGGCTCAGTTCGGTAGAGCGCTTGGTTCGGGACCAAGAGGCCGCTGGTTCAAATCCAGTCACTCCGACCAGAAAAAGCCCTGAAACTACGATAGTTTCGGGGCTTTTCCATTTTTAGGAAATTTGAAAATCCGCAAGTTTGGTGTTTATTTGGTGTTTACGGTATGCAGGAATCATTCATACATGGGGTAGGAAGTCAGCTCTGCAAAGTTCCGTTTGTGTGCTTCGGTTATATCTGTCTTTTCACCTGTGAGAAAATCCATTCTAAGGCATGCCTGATATAGAAATTCATGTGCGGCCCGCAGCTTGGTCTGTATTCTTGCGTAGTAGGTTTCAAAGTGATCCGGACATGTAATCTTATCAAAATGCTCGTCCATAACAATCCAAAGCAATTCGGATGCTGTTTCCATAGCGATATCTACTTCATACAGTTCATTTGCCATCTTGATTTGTTCTTCCCGTGTCATTCTCTTTTCCTCCAAAATCGTTTTTGATTTATACTTGACAATCCAGAGAGGGCATGCTATGCTTTATGATACCCTCTCTGGGGGTTCCCCTATATAGCGGATCTTTGGTTGGATGGCGCTGTATGGGGGCTTTCTTTTGCGTAGCAGAACTTGTCCAGCTCCGGCTGCAGATACTCCAATTCTTCCCGGATGTCCTCTGTAAGGATTCCTGTGTCCAGCAGTTGCTCAATTGCTACACAGGCAAGAATCAATGCAGCCTCTGTTTTTGTCGACATTTCTACGGTGATTTTCGCATTGCTTGCATCCATGTGTGTTTTGTCCTCCTTTCTGTAAAATCATTGCTTTGCATCAAACGATGGAGAAGCGCCGGGTTTCCGTTTGCTTCACATATTGGCTGTACACATCCGGGAGGGCGGCTTTCAGCTTCTTGCTGTCCAGCCGGGAGGAGATAATCTCCTTCCAACGGACGATGAAATCTTTGATTTTCAGTTCGTCCACGCCCCTGCTCTCCATGTCGTCCTTGATTTCCGTCCGAATAGCTTCGGCCTGTGCTTCCAGGTCCTTTTGCTGCGCTTCAATTTCCTGCAGCTTCCTGATACGGTTTTCGATCATTCGCTCTGTCATGGTTCTGTCTCCTTTTCATGTTGAGTATTAGGTGAAGTATCCAAGCCCCGGCAGGCTTTAAGGTATCTATGCCTTAGCAATCTCATTCTCCCCTTATCCTGCTGCCCGGTGCCACGTTGCGTTCTTTGCATCCGCATTCGCTGTGGACTCTCTCCCTTGCTGTGATTATATTATACACAAATATCTGTGTAAGTTCAATAGGCATAATACACAAATATTAGTGTAATATATTGTGTGATTTTTACATTGGTTTCTGTGTATTTTTGTGCTATAATATGTATAATAGAAAAGCGGACAAATTAAAATTCGGTTCTAAATATATGAAAGAGCAGGTGAACAGGATGCCGGTCATTTATAAAATTGACGTTATTTCAGCGTTAAAAGAAAAAGGTTTTAATACGAATACTCTCCGTAAAGAAAAACTACTTGCAGAGGGAGTCATTCAAGCGTTAAGGGAAAAAAAACCTATTTCTTGGGCTAATATTGAAAAACTCTGCAAACTCCTACACTGCCAGCCCGGTGATATTATGGAGTACGTGGAAGAAGGGAGCGAAAGATAAGGGATGGCAATAGCAAACAAGCTGGGAATCACCGATTCATCGGAGCTTGCCCGAATTGAAGAGAAAATCAGCAAGACAAAGGCGCTGGAACTGTTTGAAAAAGGCTTGCTGGATACCTTTGAAGTGGGCACCTTCAAGGGACTGGCACAAATCCATAAATATCTCTTTGACGAAATTTATGATTTTGCCGGAGAGATGCGGGACGTAAACATTGCCAAAGGCAGCTTTCGGTTCGCTCCTGTGATGTACCTGGATGCCGCCCTTGCCAATATTTCCAAAATGCCGCAGTCTACCTTTGATGAAATCATCGAAAAGTATGTGGAAATGAATGTGGCGCATCCGTTCAGAGAGGGCAACGGGAGAAGTACACGGATATGGCTGGATGCAATTCTGAAAAAGGAACTTGGACGTGTCATAGATTGGAGCCGGGTGGATAAGGAAGACTATCTGCTCGCAATGGAGCGCAGCCCTATCAAGGACGTTGAGATAAAGGCGCTTCTCAAAGAGGCTCTGACAGACAAAATCCATGACCGAGAGGTCTACATGAAGGGAATCGATGCAAGCTACCACTATGAGGGATACCATGTCTTTAAGACAGAAGACCTTTGACCTTTTTATGCCCGCAAAATCAAGGATGCCTCTCATTTGCTCAAAACCGGCCCTATTTCAAGCGTTTGTGTTTTGTGTATTTCCTCCTATGAAAACAAAGAAATCGCGTTACAGAGCCGTTTTTGAGCGTTACAGAGGTATTTATGTGTATTCCCTCTCTGTACAACTGTAAATCCGGGATATTCATCCGCCTTCGAGTTTGTTTGTATGTCTCCTTTTTGGATTTGGTTGAGGTGCTTGCCATTTACCCCTTGATCCTCACGGGCTTATCGGTGTCGCAAGTTGCCGAGGGTTTTCTTCTTCCCTGTGTCTATAGTATACTATATCGGGTACGATATATCAAGTGGTAAAGTTAACAAATATTGTACCCGATATATGTGCATAATGTATATTGTACCCTATATACAATCTATGATATAATATGATTACAAGGAAAGGGGATAACATATGCCAGCATCAAAAGCACAGCAAAAAGCCGTTTCAAAATACATGAAAGACAATTATGATGAAATCAAAGTCAGAGTAAAAAAAGGCAGAAAAGACGAAATTACAACTCATGCCGAAAAAATGGGTGAAAGTGTCAACGAATTCATCGGCCGAGCAATTGACGAAACCATGGAGAGGGATGGGGAATAATGGATTTTGCAAAAGTAGATCAGCTCAGGGATGCGTTGAAGGCAATGCGCCCGCTCAATGACGCGGAACTAAAGCGGCTTCGGGAAGAATTCATCATCGAAAACACCTATGACTCCAATGCCATCGAGGGCAGCACCTTGACGCTTAGGGAAACGGCGCTCATTCTGCAGGAGGGCATCACGATCGCAGAAAAGCCCGTCAAGGAGCATTTGGAGGCAATCGGACACAGGGATGCCTTTGAATACATTCTGACTCTTGCAGACGCAGGCACACCGCTTACAGAGCGGGTAATCAAAGATATACACTCCCTTGTACTGATGAATGACGCCATCAATAAAGGGGTATACAGGGGCATTCCCGTTACGATCGTGGGAGCGGTTCATACACCACCGCAGCCGTATCTGGTTCCCGTTCAAATGGAGCAGCTTGTACGGGATTATGACGAGATAAAGAGGGATAGGCACATCATTGAAGCGGCGGCGGAATTTCATCTGCGTTTTGAAGGGATTCATCCGTTTATAGACGGCAACGGCAGAACAGGCCGACTGATTTTGAATCTGGAACTGATGAAGGCCGGGATGCTTCCGGTGAACATCAAATATACAGACCGCCGCAGGTATAACGACTGCTTTGACGACTACTACGGGAATGGACACACAACAAAGACGCTTGTGCAGCTAATAACCAACTATGAGGTGGAAGAGTTGGAAAAGTATATCCGCATCATTGAAGGCAAATAAAAGACAAACATAAGGCCCTCTCTATCGGAAGTGGACAGAGAGGGCTTTTTCATATGTTTTTGCAGCAGTTTTGTATCCCCTATGGGAGAGGGATTTTTACTTTATGTTTCGTATGGCCGCAAGTCGAAAGAAAGAGTAGCGATAAACTAACAAATCTGAACATTTTGTTAGCGCTAACAAAACGATCAAGTTTTCCAAACGAGAAATAGTACAAAGAGTTTGCCTCAAATCACGGATGCCTCTCATTCACTCAAAACCAGCCCTATTTCAAGCGTTTGTATTTTGTGCATCCAACCATATACAAACAAATAAATCGCGTTGCAGGGCCGTTTTTGAGTGTCACGGAGGCATTCCTACGTATTCCCTCGGATTTACTTCTTCGTTTCCGTCCCCTTCAAAAATCGCTCGCATCTCCTTCTTGCAGCGTCCTTGCTGCAGGAGCCTGTACGAAAGGCAACCTTTTCCCAGCTGTTCCCGTCTGCAAAGCGGCAGAGAATGATCTCCCGTATGGAATGATCTTCAATGGCGTCAATAAAGCGGACCAGTTCCCTCCCTTCCTCCAGGCATTTCTGCAGTCTTTTATTGATAATACCCTTCATATCTGCCGGAAGCTGTTCATCGTGCAGCCGTTCCTGCAGGTCCCGGATTTCCATGCGCAGATCGCGCAGCTGCCTCAGTCTTTTGCTTGTCATATACTCTCCCTGTACAATTCCCGGCATTCGTCCAGATACTTGATTACGGCCGCTTCCACACTGCTCATGCCGGCATCCCGGAAAAACGCCAGACTGGTGTGCTTCATCCCATCACTGTAATACTGCGCCATACTTCGGATTTTCGGATTCTGCCGCAGATGCCGCAGGGCCTTGTTCTTCACCTGTCCGGCATAGCTCACAGTACGCATCCCGAGAAGTGCCGTGCAGTCTTTCAGGGAGAGCTCCCGATAGAAATGATACTGTATGATTTCCCTCTCCCTGTCGGGCAGGGAGTCTACTGCTCTGTGCAGCTCCTCATACATCATAGCGTCTTCCACCGCTTCAAAGGGCTGTTCGCTTTGCGGATCCTCGATGGTGTCCCCCAGCAGCAGCTCCCCGTCTCCCTCTCCTGTAAGCTCCATATCCAGACTTGTACAGGTGTTCAGCGGCTCTTTCTGCTGCTGTACTGTCCGGTATCCGAGAAGCGTGTTTACAGTATTTTTCATGTGGTACCGGATATATGCGCTGAATGGATAGACTGCGCTTGGATCATAGGCGTCTACGGCACGCATCAGAACGAAGAAACACTCCTGCAAAAGGTCCTCCAGCGTAACGCCTGCTGCCGCACAGCGTTTCCGCTTTTGTGTATAGATACCCGCTGCGATTTTGTACAGGAGCCTGTATAGATTCTTCCATAGCTTTTCTGTGCATGCGGTATCCCCGTCCTTGATGCGCACAGCCAGTTCCTCATTGGTCATTGACATTCCCCTCCGCCTTTCGTATAATATACGTACAGACGGATCCGGTTTGCAGTCGTCAAAAAGCGGAAGGAGAGGGCATGCGCGCCCTCTCTTTTTCTGTGCGATTTTTCAGCAGTTTTTGCGCTAAATTTTCGCTGATTTTGCGCTGATTTTGTACCGTTTTTGCTCCCATTATGTGCTTGCTTGTATCAAACGCAGAGCGTCCTCCACGCAGTAGCATACCCCTGCAATGGCGCCCGCGGCTGCCGCCTCGTTTATGTATCTCTGCTGCTCCTGGGACGGCTTGTTATACGCCAGCTTGCATTCGATGAATACCGCTTTCCCGTCGCTTCTCCTGTATCCAAACAGATCCGGAAATCCCTTGGGAAGCCCCGTGCTGAATCTCCGCCCGGATTTGGTGACTACGCTGCCCACGTTTGCCCGGTGTATGCGTACATAGGGATATACGGCCCGTATAATCTCCCGCAGCAGCTGGGATTCTGTCTGTGGCATGCTTGCCTCCCGTTATATTAATCCAAGCATCATCTGCGCTTTGTGATAATCGTCTGCCGCTTTGATTCTTCGCCTGCTTTGCTCGTTCACTTCTATCGGGGTACACCGCTCCAATATGCGGTCATAAATCCGCAGATCGCTTGTTTCAGTCGGTTTTTTAATCTCCTCAATAGTAAGATTAGTGGTGACAATAAAAGGCTTTCCGGAATTGTACCGGGTGT
>JAGZAC010000037.1 GCA_018370615.1 Clostridiales bacterium | reverse complement strand
GGCAATATATACACAAAAGAGATTGCAGGGGTGGAGACCCACATGTACGGCGCCCATATTTTCCACACCAGCAATCAGCAGGTGTGGGAGTATGTGAACCGGTTTGCTCAGTTCAATCGGTATACCAACAGCCCGGTGGCCCTATACAAGGGGAAAGTGTACAATATGCCTTTCAATATGAACACCTTTAACCGTCTGTGGGGGGTAGTCACCCCGGAAGAGGCGAAGGCGAAAATAGAAGAGCAGATCGCCGCGGCGGGCATTTCCCAGCCGAAAAACCTGGAAGAGCAGGCACTGTCCCTGGTGGGCCGGGATATTTATGAAACCCTGGTAAAGGGATATACGGAAAAGCAATGGGGCCGCCGGGCGACAGAGCTGCCGGCGTTCATCATCCGCCGCCTGCCGGTGCGGTTCACCTATGACAACAACTATTTCAACGACCGTTTCCAGGGAATTCCCGAGGAGGGGTACACCAAAATGGTGGAGCAGATGCTGGAGGGAATCGAAGTGCGTCTGGGCTGCGACTATTTCGCGGACCGGGATGCGCTGTCGGCCCTGGCCAAGACCACGGTGTTTACCGGCATGATTGACCAGTTTTACGATTACCGGTACGGGATGCTGGAGTACCGGAGCCTGCGCTTTGAGACTGAGGTGCTGGAGATGGAAAACTACCAGGGCAACGCGGTGGTAAACTATACGGAGTATGAGGTGCCCTATACTCGAATCATCGAGCACAAGCATTTTGTCTTTGGAAGCGGCCCAAAAACGGTCATCACCCGGGAGTATCCGGCTGCCTGGAAGCCGGGAGACGAGCCGTATTATCCCATGAACGATGAGAAAAACAATGCGCAGTACGAGACGTTTAAAGCCCTTGCGGACCAGGAAGAGAATGTGCTGTTCGGGGGGCGTTTGGGCAGGTACAAGTATTACGACATGCACCACGTGGTGGCGGAGGCGCTGGCGCTGGCGGAAGAAGTGCTGGGGTGAGGATTACAACCCCTCCGCCGCTAAAGCGGCACCTCCCCTTACACAGGGGAGGCTTCATTTAGTGGTAGCTGCGGCGAGCCGCCTCCCCAGGGTTGCTATGCAACTCCCACACTGGGGAGGCTTAGTTTTTTTGCAGGCCCCCTTGTGCAAAGGGGGCTGGCTCCGCGTATGCGGAGACTGGGGGATTGTCTGTCCTTACTCCAAACGGCTATAATTAATTCTTCTATCCTTAAAATAAAATTCCCTGTCCCGTTCGCTTACCTCACGCAGTACTCTGCAGGGGTTTCCCACGGCCACTACGCCGGCAGGCAAGTCCTTTGTTACTACGCTTCCTGCGCCGACAACTACATTGTCTCCAATTGTGACGCCGGGGACAATAATCGCGCCTGCTCCAATCCAGCAGTTTTTCCCAATATGTACCGGCATATTGTACTGGTAGGCCCGCTCCCGTAGCTCCGGCAGAATCGGATGGCCTGCTGTGGCGATAACAACATTGGGGCCAAACATAGTGTAGTCGCCTACATAAATATGCGTATCATCTATCAGGGTCAGTCCAAAATTTGCATAGACGTTTTTCCCAAAATGAACGTGGGCGCCCCCAAAGCTGGCGTGAAACGGCGGCTCAATATAGCAGCCTTCTCCGATTTCGGCGAACATTTCCTGTAGCAGCGCCCCCCGCTTTTCCATTTCCGTCGGGCGTGTCATGTTGAAATCATACAAGCGGTTCAGCTTTTCTCTCTGTTCCTGCTGGATCTCTTCGTCCCCTGGCAGATACAGCTCGCCTGTGTGCATTTTTTCCTTCATGGACATACGTGTTTCCTCCTTGAAGCATACGCTGTAGTTTTATTATCTAATCATACTTCGGATGAAAAGAAAATGCAACACAAATGTTGAATTTATACTGACGTACTATTAATTAGATTGTTTCCTTTTACAACCCCTCCGAGCTTTGCTTCGCAAAGTCCACCTCCCCTTCGCAAGGAAGGGGAGGCTCCATTTAGTGGCAGCTGCGGCGTGCCACCACCCCGGACTTGCTGTGCAAGTCCCCAAGAAGGGGAGGCTCCATTTAGCGGCAGCTGCGGTGAGCTACTCACCCCGGAGTTGCAAAGCAACACCCGCACTGGGGAAGCTTCAAACAGGAAGTCCCCCTTGTGTAAAGGGGGATGTCGGCTGCGCCGACAGGGGGATTGTTCCCTTTACAACCCCTCCGAGCTTTGCTTCGCAAAGCCCACATCCCCTTCGCAGGGAAGGGGAGGCTTGAGTTTGTGCAGGCTCCCTTATGGGCGTCTCTTGCAGAGCCGCTAAGGGGGATGTCGACGCAGGCGGCGGGAGATTTTTTCTTTACGCCTCCTCCGTAAAGGGCTTGCCGCACAAGTCTGGGGGGTGTGGAATTTAAGCCCATGACGGAAATATTCATAGCTTTTTTATCACGTTAAAACAAAAGCCTTCCTGGCCGGGAAGGCTTTTTTGATGCAAGGGGGTGGGGTGAAACAAATACACACCTCAAGGCTGCAGCAGGGACATGAGATGGCTGATTCCCAAGGTCATCAGCCAGCCTGTACCCCAAAGCACTGCCGCCTGCACACAGGTGATGGATGCGCTGCGCAGGAGTTTTTTTGCCTTCATTCTATATCCCTCCCTTTCCTGCCGCACCGGGCGGCAGAGCGTTCTTTTTTCTATGGGTATATTGTATCTCCGGGCTTGTCCGAAAAACCGGACGCTCTATCCTGCCAGAAAAAGTTTTTAAGGGATGGAAGTCCAATAAATGGGACATATGGGTTTACAGGAAAGCGGAAGGTATGATACAATGAAAAAAAGGCGGTGAATATATGGCAAAAAATGCAGACCAGAAATTGAAGCTGCTGTACCTGCTCAAAATTCTGCTGCGGGAAACGGATGCGGAGCATACCCTGTCCATGGCCGAAATCCTGGAGCGGCTGGAGCAAGTGGGCCCGCGGGCGGAACGAAAGTCCATCTACGACGATTTTGCGGCGTTGGAACGTTTCGGATATCCGGTGGAACGTCGGCGGGGAGAAAACAACACCGTGGGGTATTATGTGGAGGCGCGGAAGTTTGAACTGCCTGAGCTGAAGCTTTTGGTGGACGCGGTCCAGTCCTCCAATTTCATCACCCGGCAAAAAAGCCGGGTCCTGATTGAAAAGCTGTCCAGCCTTGCCAGCCGCTGGGAGGCCCAGTCTCTCCAGCGTCAGGTACACATATCGGACCGAGTGAAAACCATGAACGAGTCCATATATTATAATGTAGACCAAATCCACACGGCAATATTGCACAATGCCCGGATTACCTTTCAATATTTTGACTGGACGGTCCAAAAAGAAAAACGGCTCCGCAGAGACGGAGCTCTATACTGTGCCAGCCCATGGGCGCTGACCTGGAGCGAGGGAAACTACTATTTGGTGGCCTTTGATGGGGAATACGGAGATATCAAGCATTTCCGGGTAGACAAGATGCTGCACATCACCGTGACAGACCAGCGCCGGGAGGGCCAGGGAAAATTCCGACAGTTTGATATGGGCAGGTATTCCCAAAAGGTGTTCGGCATGTTCGGCGGCAGAGAGGAAACAGTGACGCTGGAATGTCACAATGACCTGGCCGGCGTGATTATCGACCGGTTCGGCCGGGACGTGACCATTTTCCCCGGAAAAGATACCTTTATGGTATCGGTGGGCGTGATGGTCAGCAACAACTTTTTCTCCTGGGTGCTTCAGTTTGGCAGCAGAATGCGCATTGCCGCGCCGGGAGATGTAGTAGAGGAAATGCAGGCGTTGCTGCGGGAGGTTTCGGAGGTGTACAAATGAAAAATACGACCCTTTGTTATATCCGCCGTCCGGGAAAGGACGGGGAGGAATATCTCATGCTGTACCGGAACAAAAAGAAAAACGACCTAAACGCAGGCAAATGGGTAGGCGTCGGCGGCAAATTTGAAGAAGGGGAATCCCCGGAGGAGTGCCTCTACCGGGAAGTTCGGGAGGAGACCGGGCTGACGATTACAGAGCACGCCTTGCGGGGTGTGGTCACCTTTGTATCGGACGTGTGGGGCACGGAATACATGTTTCTGTATACGGCCAGCGCCAGGGGAGAGCTCATCGAGTGCTCGGAAGGACAGCTGGAGTGGATTCCCCGAAAGCAGGTGCCGTCTCTCCCTCTTTGGGAGGGCGACCGGATTTTTCTGTCTCTCCTTACAGAGGAGCATCCTTTCTTCTCTCTAAAGCTGTCTTACCAGGGGGATACGCTCACAGAGGCGATATTAGACGGGAGTGTGCTGCCGCTGCCATGAAGGACTATATCTGGAATCCGTGGCACGGATGCATTAAGTGGTCAGAGGGCTGCCGCAACTGCTATGTTTACCGGCGGGACACGTCCGTAGGGCGGGATGCTTCTCAGGTAACGCGCACAAAGTCCTTTGGCTATCCTCTGGCAAGAGATCGCAGGGGAACCTATAAAATTCCACCGGGGGCGCGGGTGTTCTGCTGCATGACCAGCGATTTCTTTCTGGATATAGCAGACCCATGGCGCGGGGAGGCGTGGGATATTATCCGCGCCCGCCCGGATGTGCATTTTACTATCATCACCAAGCGGATCTCTCGGTTTCTCCAATGTATTCCTTCAGAATGGGGAGAGGGCTGGTCCAATGTGGCGGTGTGCTGTACCGTGGAAAACCAAGCTGCCGCGGACCGTCGGCTGCCGGTGTTTCTGTCTCTTCCCATTCGGGAGAAAAGCATTATATGCGAGCCTCTGTTGTCGCCGATCCGTATGGAGAAGTGGCTGGGGCCGGATATTATGAAGGTCGTTGTGGGCGGAGAAAGCGGGCTGGAGGCGCGCCCCTGCGATTATAGCTGGGTTTTGGATATCCGCCGCCAGTGCATGGAGGCGGGGGTATCCTTCTGGTTTAAGCAAACGGGGGCACGACTGATAAAGGACGGACGACTGTACCGGATCCCCCGCAGGCATCAGCACAGCCAGGCGCGATGCGCGGGGATTGATTATATGAAGAACAATCCCCCTGTCAACTGACGCTGACATGCCCCCTTTACACAAGGGGGCCTACACAAACTTAAGCCTCCCCTGTGTAAGGGGAGGTGGCGCAACGTAGTTGCGACGGAGGGGTTGTACATGGCAGAACAATCCCCCTGTCGACTAACTTCGACAATCCCGCGGAGTTGCTGCGCAACTCCCCACAAGGAGGACTTTTTTAAATTAGGCCTCTCCACAAGGGAGCCTGCAAAAACTTAAGCCTCCCCTGTGTAAGGGGAGGTGCCGCTTTAGCGGCGGAAGGGTTGTGAAGGAGGCGTTACTACACCTTTCGGGTCGCTTTGTAATGTTACATCTCCTTAATATGCGATAAAAGGCAGGAAAATTTTCAAAGTCATGAGGATTTTTCTTTTTTCAATTGTATAATAAGTAAAAGCTGTAAATCAAATCGAAAGGAAATAAAACGATGGATAACGGCGCAAGTAGCTACCGCCGTTTTCTGAATGGAGATGACAGTGCATTTGAAGACCTGCTGGATTTGTATAAGGACAGCCTGATATTCTTTTTGAACCGCTATGTGCAGAATATTACCGTAGCGGAGGATTTGGCTGCCGACGCTTTTGTGGAACTGATTGTTCACCGCCATCGGTATCGTTTCGAAAATTCTCTGAAAACCTATCTTTTTATGATTGGCAGAAGCCGGGCGCTGAATTATTTAAAACGGGAAGCAAAATTCGGCGCCGCCCCTCTGGAGATGATGTCGGATGCAGAAACGGGAGAAGATACGGAGGCGCTTTTTCTCCGGGATGAAGAAAAGCGGGAACTGCATCGGGCGTTGGATCAGCTGCCCTCGGACTATCGGACGGCGCTGCACCTGATTTACTTTGCCGAAATGTCCTATGAGGAGGCAGGACGGGTAATGCGGAAGAATAAAAAGCAAATAGACAATTTGGTTACCAGGGGAAAGAACGCTCTTCGCTCCATTCTGAAGAAGGATGCAGTATATGAGAAGTAGAGAAGAATTCCGCGCATTGATTGCGGAAAAGGAAAAAGCATATTATGCGGCCAGGCGGGTCAGGTACAGAAGATGGATGTATGCTGCTTTACCGATTGCAGCCTGTTTTGTTCTGTGCTGTGTATTGGCACTGCCCCAGTTGTCTGAGAGAGGATTTGAAGAATACGCGTTGCCAGATACTGATATGGACAATGTCTCCTCTTTAAATATGTACACGGGAGCGGGTGCAGTAAATATTGAGGGAAGCGCGGCAATGCCTTTGGTATCTTTTTTGGAAAACTTAGCGCTAGATGAAAATTCAGAAAAGATACCTTTTATAAAAGATGAAACCAGCGAGACACAGGAAGAAGAACCAAAACCGTCTGCCCAGCCGTACAGGATAGAAATTGCGTATCGTGATGGCTCTTGCGTCAGCTATACAATATGGGAAGAAAGATATGTACAAATGGAAGGAGGCGCTCTGCTGTATATTTCTGAAGAAAAGGCCCGACAGCTGGCGGCACTGATCGAAGATCTGGTAAAGTAAAGGAGGTTTTTATGAAACAACGTATATTTTCTTTTCTACTGTGTCTTGTATTGATTGTTTGTTTTTTGTGCAGCGCTGCAGGCTGTACCCAAAAGGTAAGGGCTACGGAGCTTATGGGAGATATTTACGGAACCCCTGTTTCTGGGAAAACGACAGACGAGATTTTTGCCGGCGCCGTTGCCGATTTTTCTGTGGGATTGTTACAGAAAGTGCTTCAGGCAGATGGGACACTGGAAGAAGGAGAAAATGCCCTGCTTTCTCCTGTATCAGCGATACTGGCCCTGGCCATGACGGCCAACGGGGCAGAGGGAGATACCAAGCGGGAAATGGAAACTGTCCTGGGAGGAGATATTCCGCTGGAGGAATTGAACGAATACCTGTATACTTACGTACAGGAACTGCCTTCCGAGGAGGATGCAAAGCTGCACATTGCAAATTCCATCTGGTTTCGAGAGGACAGAATACAGGTAGACAGGGCTTTTCTGCAGAAAAATGCAGATTATTACAGCGCTTCCGTGTATCAGGCGCCCTTTCATGAAGAAACGGTAAAAGATATCAATCTTTGGGTGGAAAGACATACAGACGGAATGATTGATCGTTTGGTAGAGTACATTCCTGAAGATACTGTGATGTACCTTGTCAATGCCTTAGCTTTCGATGCCGAATGGAAAACTCCATTTTTTAAAGGCGATGTTCGTTCCGCACCATTTTATCCGGAAGGATCCAATGGAGATAGTTACACGGTAGATATGATGTACGGAGAAGCGTGGAAGTATATTGAAAACGGCAGCATTACCGGATTTATCAAGCCTTACCTGGGGGATGCCTACAGCTTTGCGGCACTGCTGCCTGCCCCTGGAGAGACGACGGAGCAGTTTGTGGCTTCTCTTACAGGCGAGCGACTGTTGGAATTGGTAAATAGCGCCGAAGAAACACCGGTGCTAATTGCCCTGCCCAAATTTCAATGCACGTATGGTACTAGTTTGGCGGACGCTTTGATCCGTATGGGAATGCCCTCCGCTTTTACTTCTACGGCAGCGGATTTTTCAGGGATCGGCACATCGGAAGGCGGCCCGCTGTATATTTCTGATGTGTGGCAGAAGACGCATATTTCTGTAGATGTATCTGGAACCAAAGCGGCTGCCGCTACGGTAGTTGAGGTGCAAGAGTATGCCGCTGTTGTCGGCCCTTCTGTTATTCTAGAGCGGCCATTTGTATATATGATTTTGGATAATACTGCAAATCTGCCGCTGTTTATCGGCGTAGTAAATAATTTATCGGAAGGATATTGAAACAATCCCCCAGTCAGCTGACGCTGACATGCCCCCTTTACACAAGGGGGCCTTGAAGAGAGGGGAAGTGACGCTGACAGCCCCTTTTATAAAGGGGCCTTTTATATGGTGTTTCGCTGACATGCCTCTGGAGGTGCTGCGCACCTCCCCACAAGGGGGACTTTTTTAAATTAGGCCTCCCCACAAGGGAGCCTTTTTTGAATTAGGACTCCCTACAAGGGAACCTACACAAATTAAAGCCTCCCCTGTGCAAGGGGAGGTGTCAGCGAAGCTGACGGAGGGGTTGTCTTTATATTTTCACAATGCCAAGCACATCCAAAACGGAAGACACCAAAATCAGCAGCGTAAAAATCGGCGCAATATATTTCATCATTACGGTAAACAGCTTCTTTTGCCGGAACGGACCGCTTTGCTCCATCTCTTCGATCAATGTTTTAGGTTTTATGATATATCCCACAAAAATGCAGGTGGCACAGGCAACCAGCGGCATCATTACGCTGTTGCTGAGAAAATCAAACAGATCCAAAAACTGCATGCCGATGATTTTTATCCCGCTCCATACACTATAGCCTAGACAGGACAAAAGCCCCAGAACCACACAGACGGCAAAAGCCAAAAGACATGCCGTCTTTCTGGAAAGTCTCAGCTTGTCCTGGAAAACAGACACGATGGTTTCCATCAGAGAAATGGCGGAGGTCAGTGCTGCAAACAATACCATAAGAAAGAAGGCTGCGCCGATGACATTCCCTCCCGGCATGGCGTCAAAGATTTTGGGCAATGTCACAAACATCAGTCCGGGACCCTGCCCCAGCGCTGCTTCGTCTCCTCCGGAAAAGGCGAACACAGCCGGAATAATCATCAGTCCCGCGAGAAAAGCAACGCCTGTATCAAACCATTCAATTTGTCTGGCGGATTTTTCCACGCGGGTATCCTTTTTCATGTAAGAACCGAAGGTAATCATAATGCCCATGGACAGGGACATGGAGTAGAACATCTGTCCCATAGCGGCAACCACCGTCATAACGGAAAACTTGGAGAAATCCGGCTTCAGATAGTATACGACGCCGTCCAAAGCTCCGTCCATGGTGCAGATGGTATAGATACTGATGCCGAAAATCAGTACTACCAGCACGGGCATCATAAATTTGCTGACCTTTTCGATTCCCTTTTCCACACCCAGCAGTACGATGATTGCTGTAATGCCCATAAACAGCAAAAACCAAGCGATGGGTTCGGCGGTTTTGCCGATATAGGAACTGAAATACCCATCGTTCGCCATAGTTGCACCGCTGCCGGCTATAAAACCGGCCAGATACTTCATCACCCAGCCGCCGATTACACAGTAATAGGATAGAATGATTACGGGAACCGCAGAAGCCAGGTACCCTAGAAAGGAAAACCGTTTGTCCAGAGAGGAAAAGGCACCGATGGCGCTGAGGCGGGTTTTTCTGCCCAGAGCAATTTCGGCCACCATCAGGGAAAAGCCGAAAGTAGTTGCCAGAAGTATATACACAAGCAGGAAAATACCGCCGCCGTACTTTGCTGCGAGATATGGAAACCGCCAGATATTTCCCAGGCCGACAGCAGAGCCTGCCGCTGCCAGAACAAATCCCAATTTTCCCGTAAAAGAACTTCTTTTTTGCTCCAAGTTTTTCAACTCCCAACATGTATGATAAAAGTGCAAACAATACTATCCTTTATTATATATTTATTCTTAAAAACACAACTGCAAAAGAGCATTCCACAGGAGAGGCTTTAGTTTGTGTAGGCCCCCTTGTGGGGAGATGCACAGCATCTCCGGGGGCAATCCCCTAGAGCACCGCATAAAAGGCTCCCTTGTGTAAAGGGAGCTGTCAACGAAGTTGACTGAGGGATTGTTTTTTCTTACATACAACCCCTCCGGCAGCTATGCTGCCACCTCCCCTTACACAGGGGAGGCTTGAGTTTTGTAGGCTCCCTTGTATAAAGGGGGCATGTCAGCGTCAGATGACTGGGGGATTGTCTCCCTCCTTTTGCTGGTCTAAATATGACTGCAAAATCAGTGTGGCGGACAGCTCGTCCACCGCTTTTTTTCGTTTCTCGCCCCGCACATTGATTTCCGATAAAATTTCATGAGCATCTACCGTGGTGAGCCGTTCGTCCCATAAAATCACCGGCAGCCCTGTGCGCTGTGCCAGCATATCCGCAAAAATCTGACATTTTTCGCTGCGCGGGCCCCTGGTACCATCCATATTTACCGGATCTCCCAGCACGATTCCCTCCGCCTGGCGACGCTGGGCAGCCTGTGCCACGCCTTCTACCGTTTTGCGCATGCTTTTGGATACGACGCATCCAGCGCCGAAGGCCATTTTTCCTGCGCTGACGGCAAGTCCTGTGCGCACGTCTCCGTAGTCCACCCCCAGCAGGATTCCGGTCATCGGCCTTCCTCCCGCAGTTGGGTCGCAAAATCCTTCACTTGGCGCAGGGTGGGCACTGAGGGAACAGCTCCTTCTCTGGTGACAGAAACAGCTGCGGCGTAGGTGGCAAAGCGCGCCGCTTCCAAAATATCTCCCTTCTGCAGATAGGCATAAGACAGTGCGGCGGTAAAGACATCGCCTGCAGCGGTGGTATCTACTGCCTGCACCTTGTGTGCAGG
>JAGZAC010000036.1 GCA_018370615.1 Clostridiales bacterium | reverse complement strand
CCGCCGTCTCCATCTCCGATGCCAAACAGCAGGAGAATTGTCTGTAGTAGCAAAACAAGGGTGGACGGAATCGCTATCAGAGCGAAAATCTGCCCAGTCATATCCAGACTATTCCACCAATCTATCATCAGATCCTCCCAATTCCCGGTATATTGTTTCTTTGCCGGCGTATCACTTTCATTTGGAGATTTGCTTCTTTATAGTCATAATACCACACATTTATTCAGATAACAATAGCGTTTTTATGATTTTCCTGCATAATGAAAAACAATCTCGCGGAGTTGCAAAGCAGCCCCCCACAAGGAGGGCTGGTAAGCTCTCCTGGGAGGGGGAAGTGCCGCAGCAAACCATGACAAGGGAATGTCAGTTATTATAGCGGAACAATCCCCCTGTCAGCTATCGCTGACATCCCCCTTTACACAAGGGGGACTTTTTGTATGAAGCCTTTTCACAAGGGGGACTTTTAGCGAAAAGCCCCCATAAGGGAGCTTTTCCTTTTTAGCCTCCCCTGTGCAAGGGGAGGTGGCAGCGAAGCTGCCGGAGGGGTTGTGTGCTGTTTTATAAAGAAATCCTCCCAAATCCACTGACAATATTTCCCTTCTCAATATACACCACTCCATATGTTTTGTCTCTCCCAAACCCAATAGTACCTGGATTGAAAAAACGGATCCCCTCCATGGTAAAATCAGCAGTTATATGCGTATGTCCATATAATACCAGCTGCGCATCCTTTGCAGCAGCCGCCTGAAATAAGCGTCCCATCCCGCTCTTTACCCCGTACCTGTGCCCATGGGTACAAAAAACGCGTACTCCCTCCAATTCCAATACACACTCCTCCACGCCCGTACATCCAAAATCGTTGTTCCCCAATACTGCTGTATGCATTATATGCGGGAAGCTGGGAAACAGCCCTTCGGCTTCCCGCAGTCCATCCCCCAGGAAAATCACCGCATCTGTATCTTTTTCATGGGCGCGCATCGCCTGTTCCATCCCCCGGACCTGGCCGTGGGCGTCGGAAAAAACAAGGATTTTCACTTTGATATTCCTTCCTGTGCAAAAGTTATATTCAATTTGAACCCCGCAAACACATTCCTCATATACTATAGCAACGGAATACCGTAATATACTATAAAAAACGTGAAACCGGGGAAGAATCCGTTTTCACGCAGGAAATGCACACCGGTGCACTTCCATAAGAAAGGAAAGGTTTACCATGAGAATTGATAAAAGAACCGTAGACAAAATTGCCGGAATGCCCGACGACAGGCTTTGGAAAATGATCCTCTCCCTGGGTGCATCCAAGGGGATCGACCTCTCCAGCATCAAAGTATCCCCGGCGGAACTGGATAAAATCCGCGCAGCCCTCACCCAGATGACTGACGAGGACATCGTCCGGGCCATGGAAATTCTAGAAGCCTGCAAGGACAAATAAGGAGGACACCATGCCGGACAGCGCACAAAATGGGGATTTTTCCCAGATGCTGCGGCAGCTGATGGAAAAACCTGAAATATCCAATCTCATCGCATCCCTGAAAAGCGACACACAAAGCACATCGAACGCCGACGCCGACACTGCTTCTGACGCTCCGGAGCAGCCTTCAGACGGCACTGAAGAAACAAAAATAGAGGAACCGCAGCAGACAATGCCCTCCCTATCCCCGGATATGCTGGCAAAGCTGCCGGCCATTCTGTCCATGCTGTCCGGGATGGGCATCGGCACCCAGGCGGCAGATCAAAAAACCGACGACAGCACGCCTGGCGAGGGCACACCGGTCAGCACCGGCGACGACGCACAGCGCAAAGCGCTTTTGCGTGCACTCCGTCCATATTTGAGTCCCAAAAGAAGATCCGTTGTAGACAGCATGCTGCAGCTGGGAGATTTAACAAAGCTCTTCGGAACCGGCCCCAGGAGGTAAAGATATGTATTCCAAAAACAAAAATATATCCCAAAACAGCTATCCTGACCTGACGCCACCGCCCGGATACGATGGCAGCCGTCTGTTTACAAGGCGGGAGCGCAGTGATGGCAGGGATGAAAATTACGTAGTACACACACGTCCCATATACAGAGGGCGGGACAAGGGGGGCAGGGAAAAAGACACGGGCATGTCCTCCAACCGCAAATCTGGAACGAGCGGCCGGCAGACGGAACCGGAGGCGCCTATTGAAATGATCTATGAAGACGAGCCGGAAAGACCTCTGGAATATCCATCCTTTCCGGGAATAGAAACATTTTTGGAAGAAGACAACTGGGAAGACACACAGCCGGATGCAGATTCTCCCTATGAGGAGGAACCGGAGGAAACGCCGAAGAAGCATCCTCCCGAAGAGCACAAAAACAAACCCAGCGGTTCTATATTGCCGGAACCTCTGGCGGGACTGCTGCACGGTCTGGACCGTGAAGATCTGCTGCTGATCGGACTGATCATATTGCTATCCGGAGAAAAGGACATGAGCACCAGCGACATTTTGCTGCTGCTCGCTCTGCTGCTCCTTACAAAATAGCGGGGTCTAACCAATCTGGCGGAGCCAGCGCACCGCATTTTCGAATATACGCTGATACCCGGCAAACTGATCTCTGCTTTTCAGGTCCACATCGTCAGGCACATTGGGAGTCAGCGTAAGCACCAGAGTTATTTGCCCGGTGTCATGCATTGTACGGGCTTGCAGCTTTCCGCCGCAGCGGCCGGCAATAAACTGGCAAAGCGTAAGCTTTGCCGTACAGCCGGGCACGCTGCTTGCCAGTCCGTCCAAGTCACTGATCCCTGCCGGCAGCTTTTCAGCGTTTGTCGTCATGCGCACTTCAGTTTCTTCACTGTAATTGCACAGCTTGACCTCTATTTTTCTGCTGGTGGTCAAATGATTGAGTACATATACCATGCACATCAGCATCTTAATATAATTGTCGGTGCCGATAGCGGAGGGAATACACGGCATGCCCTCCGCTTCTTTATTTTGTGTAAAAGTCACATCACAATCCAAAAAATCACAGGCAGCCACTAAGTCATCCAGCGTGCAAATAGTGATAGCCTTCAAATCGAACAGGCCGTCCTCGTCCGGTTTGGAAAAACGGCAGCTGTCAATCCCGGCAATTGCGGCCACAAAGGCAGAGACCTGCTCCTGTGTCTGCCTGCCCACCTGTTTTCGATTTTTACAATAATCTCGAAAGGTCATGCATTCCTTTTGATTCTGAAACAAATATACGGCAGCAAACCTTCGGCCCATCATCTCTTGGAAGATGGCGGCAGCATAGCGAAAACCGTAATATTTCTTCAAGGGAAATGTGAGAATCTCATCGGAAACGCACTTGTAAGCGGTCTCAAAGCACATTGCATCATATGCAACCATATAATCATACAAAGACGCCTCTTCAGAAAAATGCTTCAGACGTTCTCGTGCCGCCGCATTCCCCTCTGCAATATATCCCCCGTCTGCACATAAAAGCATTGGTATATTGGAAAAATATGTCTCAATTATAATATTTAACATAAAATTCCACCCTTCCACTATACAGTTCTGATGCCCTCCTTTTTCCATGAAAAGGTCTGTTTTTCCCGCCGCACCCTGTAAGTCTTTCAGACATGCCGGCGGTGTACGTTATCACTGCTAAATACTCTTTTGGGTTCATACGGCTCTTTTTCATCTGTTCGGTCCATCAAAAAATCCAGGCTTGTTCCAAAAAAATTTGCTAATATACACAGGTTCTCCACTGTGGGAACACGCTCTCCCGTTTCATATTTTGACAGCATTGCCTGATCGATCCCTGTTTTCAGCTGCAGTGCCAATTGTGTAAGATTGTTTTCCTTGCGAATTCTTTTCAAATTCTTCAAATTTGATCACCCATTTTTATTATGACACGCAGACATATTCTTCATCATGACAATATGTCATATTAAAATGGGTAGACTGTATGGGTTCCGACAGTTTACGGTTCTGCCGTGGTATCGTCCGTAGTATCGTCCGTTGTAGGTACCGGCGGCGCAGAAATGTACAATATGCTGTGAACGCCTGCTTCCGCAAGAGCCGCCTGCACCGCAGCGCTTGCCTGTGCATCACTTCCGTCCAACACTGCACGCAGCAAATACGCGGTAAAGCTTCCCTGAAGCTCACCAGCGGTAGAACCAGCAGACGCCGCATCTGCCGCCGTCAGATCGATGGCGAGAAATTCTATTTCCCGAAACAGTGTCTCGATATAGGGGGCATGATACGCCGCCGTATAAATCGCCTGGGACAAGCATACGCCCATATCCATTTGGGCGCTCTCCCGCAGCTGCCGGACGTAAGTAAGAATCGTATCCACCGCCGCATTGTCTATCGTCTCGTAGGATTCAAAACCGCGGATGAGCAGCTCGTCAAAGCCGGCCCCAGAGAGTTCTGCTGCAATGACGCAGTCTGTCTGTATCTGGTCGGGAATCCCCTCAAAAACCGCACAAGCGCGCAGACCAATTTCCTTGCCATAGGATACTGCGGCAGTAAGCATTTCCAGAGAAACCAATGTTTCCTTCCCCGGCAGACGGGACAACTCCTGTGCCGCTGGAGAAGCGTAGGTGAGTCTGCCATCTCCGTCCGTAACGATAAAGGAAAATGCATTGTATCCCGCCGTTCTCAGCGCCGTCACACGGGTCTGCATCTCCGCTGTATCAGCACAGCCTGCAAGATCCAGCATCCCTGCAGAAACATCCAGCAGTGCCTCATCGTGCGGTACCTCAGGCGTCGTATCCTGGGTTTCATCCTCACCTGTAGTGTCCACTGTTGGCACTTCCGACGTGTCAATGGGGGCATTGTCCAAACGCTGCTTCAAATAATTTCCCAACAGCAGAGTAAGGCCGATCACAACCAGGGCAAATATAAGTACAAAAACCAACCTCTTTGGAAATTTGAACTTCTTCGCTTTATAATTCCTGTAATATTTCATCTCTGCGCCTTTCTCTGATTAATTCATATCCCGAATACTGAGAGAATCATACAATTCTGTAGTTTCCACCTGAAGAGAGGCGCTTTGCTCCTCCAGCGCCAGTCCGAAGGACGCCTCATAATAATCCTGGCAAAGCTCGTCAAAATGATTTTCAATGTACTCTTCTTCCTTTTCACAGCGCAGGAATACACTGTAGCCCTGCTCAGATTCGATCACCTGACTGACCTGGTCTACCACCAAGCTGAAAGCCGCTTCTTCATTCACCGGATCCCACATCCCCCGGCACAGATAATACCCATCCTCATTGGAGGTCATATACAGCGACTCACCGTATTTTTCCACCAAGCGGTCAAAATCTGCCCCCGCTAAGTATTCTTCTCTGGCCTGTTCGGCAATCTGCCTTGCTTCCTCATTGGTATGCTGCTCAGGCGGAGTGAAAAAGCTTCCGTCATCCGCCACAGACGTCTGTTCGCCTACAATTAAAATCTGCTTTACGCGAATAAACGCGTCGCTGTCGATAATTTCCCGCAGCGCATCCGGGTCCGTTTCAATGACGCCGCTGTTCAGCATGGCATAATACAGCGTGCTGTTGCATACCTCACGCTGCTCCATCAGCTGGTTAACACTGTGATTCATATATTCGTCTTCCAGAGCCGCTATATAGGCCTCCGTATCATCGTACTGGGCCATTTGCTCTTCCAGCGCCTGGTCTACCTGCTCCATGATGTAAGAATCGTTGATGTCAATATCATATTCTCCGCAGAGCGAAAAAACTGCGTAAAAATCCCGGAGCGCCTGTAAAACTTCCGTGCGAATCTCTTCCTCCAGCGCTGCCGCCTGCTGCGGGTCCTCCCAATCACTGGAATCCTCTACCAAACGGTCCCTGCAGCTGAGCACAAGGGCACGGTAAAACGCATAGGGCACGTCCATGCCGTCAATGGTGAGCACTGTCTGCGCCTCTTCTTCCGTAGGCTCCAGCGGGTCGCTACAGGCACAAAGTCCCATGACAAGTGAAAGCATTAGAAAAAGCGCGGCAGCACGCAGACAATTTTTTCGTATAAGATTCCAGGTTTTCATACAGATCCTCTTTTCCAGTATTTCCGATAGTATCTTTACCGTAACAAATATATATGAACCCCGTTTGAACATCATGCAAAGCAGATATGCTTTTGCTGCTTGCATTCTTTTTTTATTTATGATACCATATCCGTGTGTACATTTGCAAGTAAAACGTATGCAGAAAGGTACGGTCCATCTATGAAAAAATCTGTTTCCCTGCAGGCTATTATCAAGGAACTGCAGCTGAATGTATTTTATACTCCATCCGATCCCTCTGAAATTCCCATTTATCGAACAGAAATCAACCGTCCGGCACTCCCTCTGGTGGGCTTTTATGATTGCTTTGAGGCAGACCGCATTCAGGTAGTGGGAACAACAGAATACGCCTATCTGAAAAATCTGGGGGAAGAAGAACGAAGAAACCGTATTGATACCCTTCTGTCCTCCCATCCGCCGGCAATCGTATATACCCACAACAATCCGGTAGACGATATCGTACAGGAAGCAGCGAAAAAGCATAAAGTCCCTGTTTTGTGGACCGATGTCAACACCAGCGAATTTATGGCGGCGCTGATCGCATTTTTGAACGTACAGCTGGCGCCTACCATTATGCGGCACGGAGTTTTGGTGGAGGTATACGGCGAAGGGATCCTCATCGTAGGGGACTCCGGTGTCGGCAAAAGTGAAACGGCCATTGAGCTTATCAAGCGTGGGCATCGGCTCATCGCCGACGATGCTGTAGAGCTTCGCCGTGTTTCCGCCAAATCCATTGTAGGAACGGCGCCGCCGCTGATTCGCCACTATATAGAGCTGCGGGGCATCGGCATTGTGGATGTACGGCAGCTGTTCGGCATGGGCGCGGTCAAAGAATCGGAAAAAGTGGACCTTGTAGTAGAATTTGAGCCGTGGGAGCAGGGCAAGCTGTACGAACGGCTGGGCATCGACGACACCTTTGTAGACATTATGGGCATCCGCATTCCCTCTTTGATCGTTCCGGTAAAACCTGGCCGAAACCTGGCGGTTATTCTGGAGATCGCCGCCATGAACAACCGGCAGAAGCGCATGGGCGTCAACACCGCCAAGGAATTTGACGAAAAGCTGAAAAATCAGATGAACCTGGAACCAGGTGCAAATGGATGAACGCAGAGGAAGAAACTTTAAGAGAAGAAAGCAGAAAAGCCCCTGATTATCAGAACATTATCGGCAAAATCGTTTTTGTGGAAATAGACCGCCCCTTGGGTTCTCGCCATCCGAAGCACCCTGATATAATTTATCCTATAAATTATGGCTATGTGAAGGATATTATAGGAGAAGATGGGGAAGAACAGGACGTGTATCTTCTAGGGGTCGACGAACCGGTAAAAGAATTCAGGGGACAAGTAATTGCCGTATTCCACAGATATAACGATGTAGAAGACAAGTGGATTGTTGCCCCAATAGGTTCAGATTTTTCCGATGAATATATATTGGAAAAAATTCATTTTCAAGAGCAATTTTTCCAGGGCGAGCTGTACAATACACAGTTTTCTTCCAAAAATATCCCATATACAAAAGGACTTTAGCGCTAAGCCTTCCCTGTGGAGGAAGAAGGTGGGTTTGCACAGCAAAACTTGGAGAGATTGGTAGTAAAACAATCCCCCTAGCTCCACTGCGTGGAGCTTTCCCCCTTTACACAAGGGGGACTTTAACGCCAAGCCTCCCCTGTGTAAGGGGAGGTGCCGCGATTATATCGCGGCGGAGGGGTTGTCCCATACTCAAAACAAATTTCACAAATTTGTAACTGCTTTTACGGTAAAAATCATTGCAATGCCTTTATTTTTATGGTATTATTATATTGTTGCCTGCCGACACGGCAGGAACCCATACGAGCCTTGGAGAAAGGCCATACCAGCCGGGGGAGTAGCGGACCCCTGTACCTGAAATCCGCTGTATGCAGGGGTGGCATCCTGTTTGGAGGGTGGATCTTTTGCGGTCTGTATCATACTTTTTCTGTGATGAGGGGCGGGTCCCGGCGCAATCGGCGGCTGTGAACCATGTCAGGTGGGGAACCAAGCAGCATTTAGCAGTTTACCCGATGTGCCGCCGGGGTGCCTGTCCTGAGCAGGCGGTATGATGTCGCACAAAAGGTCCTTCCGAATTACAGGTGTATGGCCTCTCTCTGCGGCTCGTATTGTATTTACGAAAGGGGAACGTTTCCATGCATCAGGCTTTATACCGCAAATACCGGCCGCAAACCTTTGACGACGTCTGCGGCCAGAAGCATATTACAGACGTGCTCCGGTATGAAGTAGAGCATGGCAGTGTGTCCCACGCATATTTATTCTGCGGCTCCCGAGGGACTGGGAAGACCACCTGTGCGAAAATCCTCGCCAGGGCTGTAAACTGTGAAAGCCCCCAGCAAGGCAATCCCTGCGGCAAATGTGCCGCCTGCAGAGAAATCGCGGCAGGGAGCGCCACAGACGTAATTGAAATGGACGCTGCCTCCAATAATGGAGTAGACGCCATCCGGCAGCTCTGCGAAGAGGCGTCTTACACTCCCGCAATGCTGCGGCGCAGGGTGTACATCATCGATGAAGTACACATGCTCTCCCAGGGAGCGTTCAACGCACTGCTGAAAACCATTGAAGAGCCGCCGGAGCATGTGGTGTTTATTCTGGCCACCACGGAACTGCAAAAGCTTCCCGCCACCATTATTTCCCGGTGCCAGAGGTTCGATTTTTACCGAATCGACGTAAGGGTGATTGCTGACCGCCTCCACTATATCGCTGAAAAGGAAAACATAAGTCTTACTGAAGATGCGGCCATCCTGCTGGCCCGTCAGGCACAGGGAGGCATGCGGGACGCCATTGGGCTGATGGAGCTCTGCGGCGCCGGAGGCGCAGATATTACCGGCGACCATGTGAGAGATATCTTGGGCCTGTCCGGCTATGATGCAGCGGCAAAAGCATTTACCTATATAGCAGAAGAAAATATCAGCGCCCTGTTTGGAATTGTGGCGGAAGTGGTGTCCTCTGCAAAGGATATTTCCGTTTACTGGCAGGAGCTTTTATCCTTCGTGCGGGATATGCTGATTTGCAAATATGCGCAGGATGCAGCCTCCTATCTGGACCTCACTGCCCAGGAAATGGACATTCTTACTGAAACGGCCGCACGGTTTACTATGCCCCGGCTGATTCATATCTGCAGCCTCCTGGATGAAGGAGCAGCGAAAATGGCGCGCAATCCGGCCGCCAAACGGATGACGGCGGAGCTGACACTTCTAAAAATGTGCCAGCCTCAGCTGGATGTTTCTATTGAGGCACTGGCCGCAAGGGTATCTGCACTGGAAGATAAGCTGGCCCTGACAGATATCGGTTCGTCTGTTCCGCAGCCAGAAGCAGAAACCAAAACAGAAAAAAAAGTAAAAAAAGAAACTCCCATTCCGGAGCCTCCGAAGGAAGAACCAAAGCCCGCGCCGGCGGAGGAAAATATACTGGAAAGCGTACGTGACATCAGCGAGGCGCTGGCCCGGCTGGACGATTCCCACAAAGGACTTGCAGGGTTTCTTACACAGGCAGATATTTGTACTTCTCTTGACGGAAAAGCCCTGTACATCGCCGTCGACGGTTTTGCCGCCACCCTGCTGAGTCAGGCTGATGCAAAGGAGGCCGTGGCCCACGCCTTTGCTCTGGCAAAAATCACAGACGGAAAGGCCGATGTGGTAGTAGAAACAAAAAGCCCGGGCGCAAAAGAAGGCGCACCGGCGGATGAAATCGGAAAACTTCTCTAAACTTGGAGGTATATTTATGAAAGCAAGACTTCCCCAGGGACGGGGCGGCGGCATGGGCAACATGCAGGACATGCTGAAGCAGGCACAGAAAATGCAGGAGGACATGGCTGCCCTTCAGGAAGAGCTGGATGCAAAGGAATACGACATCAGTGCAGGAGGCGGCGTTGTAAAGGTGAAAATCAGCGGCAAACTGGAAGTCCGCAGCCTGGAGATCGATCCGGAAATCGTAGACCCGGACGACGTGGAAACACTGCAGGATATTTTGACTGCCGCGGTAAACGAAGCAATCAAAACAGTAACAGACACAAACAACGAAGAGATGGGAAAAGTTACAGGAGCACTGGGTGGCATGGGACTGCCCGGAATAGGCTGATATGGCAATATATCCTGAACAGATTGAACGGCTGTGCGATATGTTCCGGCGGCTGGACGGCATCGGCAAAAAGACTGCCATGCGCCTGACACTGAGTGTGCTGGATTTGCCGGCAGAGGATGTAGAAGCTTTTGCCGAGGCGCTGGTAGCTGCAAAAACAGAAGTGGGATTTTGCAAGTGCTGTCAAAATATTTCCGCCACGGAAATATGTCCCATCTGCGCCGCGCCTGACAGAGACAGAAGCACTATCTGCGTGGTAGAGGATTTCCGGGCCGCCATGGCACTGGAAAAAATGAAGGAATATAACGGACTGTATCATGTGCTCCACGGGGTAATCTCTCCCATGTATGGAATTGGGCCGGAGAAACTGAAAATCCGGGAGCTGATCGCCCGGCTAGATGGAAGCGTGGCAGAGGTCATCCTTGCCACCAACCCTACCCCGGAGGGGGAAACTACGGCAATGTATCTGTC
>JAGZAC010000035.1 GCA_018370615.1 Clostridiales bacterium | reverse complement strand
TTACAGTTAAAAGGATCGTCACAAGCATGGCGATACAGTCGGCAATAGGCGCCGCGTACAAAATTCCCTCGATACCCATAAACATCGGCAGTATAATGAGCAGCGGGACAAAGCATACAATATCCCGAATCAGCGAAGCCACAATGGCCCGCACTGGTTTTCCAGCCGCCTGAAAGAAAATCGACGACATTTTTACAATACAGGTAAAAGTCACAAGAGACAGAAAAATGCGGAAGGTCTTTTCGGCAAACAACCAGTAATCGTCAGGATTGGGAACATTCTTCGGCGTACCAAACATTCCTGCTACCGCATCTGGTGCCAGTTCGAACAGCAACGTAGCTGCCACACCAATTACAATGGTGCAGAAAAGGATGGATTTGTACAACTTCTTTACCCGGTCGTAATTTTTCGCACCAATATTATAACCAATGATTGGCTGACAGCCCAGGACGATTCCCACCACCAAATTGATTACAACCGTAAACACTTTGCTTTCAATGCCGATGACTGCAATAGGGATATCCACCCCGTATTGGGAAACGGCACCGTATTTCACCAGCATAATATTGCAGACAAGGGTAATCACTACAATTGTCAATTGAGTGATAAATGAGGAGAGTCCCAATTGTAGAGCACCAGAAAAAGCACGAAATTTCGGGAGAAAGCTTTTCATTTGCAGACGGAACGTCTTTGTACGGAAAAAGTACCATACGCACATGAGAAAAGACACAAGCTGTCCGATACCGGTGGCAAGCGCCGCTCCAGCCATTCCCCAGTGAAAACCGAAAATAAACAGCGGATCCAAAACAAGGTTGATCGCCGCGCCCACCAGCATTGACACCATTGCCCACCCTGGACTGCCATCGGCACGAATGACAGAGTTCATCATATTGGACAGCATATACACCGGAATAAATGCCAGGATTACCTCCAGGTATTCCACCGCCATGCCAATGCTGTTTTCTGATGCACCGAAAAGGGTCAATGCCTGGGTTTTTAACGGATAAAACACAAGCAGCAAAGCCACACTGGTAAGTAGAGTAAGTGTAACACCGGTGCCCACAGCCTTATGGGCAGTCTGGGTATCATTTCTTCCCTGGCAAATATTCAGATATGCGGCACAGCCGTCGCCAATGCACCAGGCAAACGCCTGAGCTATGACAAAAACAGGAAATACTACCCCCGTTGCCGCATTTCCCAGAGTGCTCAGTTCGCTGTTCCCGATAAAGATCTGATCTACAATATTATACAGGGCGCTTACCAGCAAAGAGAGCACACATGGCAGAGAAAACTTCAGCATGAGTCTGGAAATTTTCTCCGTCCCTAAAAATTTACTGCTTTCTATCTGATCCATAGTCTCCTCCCAATTTTTCTTGGAGTCTTTATCAGAGAAAAAGCTGCCTGAAAACTACATAGCCGTAAAAAAAGAGCGCAGAATTTGTCAGAAATTTTACGCTCTTTTGCTGCTCGGTAGAATATAGTATATAAGAAGTAAATGAATTTGTCAAGAGAAAATCCAGCGGCAGCTGACAGAAAGGGCCCTTTTCTAAGCCTCCCCTGTACAAGGGGAGGTGGGCTTTGCGGAGCAAAGCTCGGAGGAGTTGTAAAAACAATCCCCCACCCGCTTCGCGGGAGCCCCCTTTACACAAGGGGGCCTTTAAGGGTGAAGCTATGCGGAATTGGCCCCCTGGCGGCTCTGTCAAGAGACGCCCACTTGGGAGACTTTTCAACGTGAGCCTCCCCTGGGAGGGGGGAGGTGGGCTTTGCGGAGCAAAGCTCGGAGGGGTTGTAAAAACAATCCCCCACCCGCTTCGCGGGAGCCCCCTTTACACAAGGGGGCCTACACCAAACCCAAGCCTCCCCTTTTTTATAAAGGGGAGGTGTCAGCGGTAGCTGACGGAGGGGTTGTTAAAAAAAACTTGAATACATCATCGTACCCCATTATGCACCTGCATAAATGAAGGTTTTTCTGTTTTTTGTCGCTTTATTTGTTGTTTTATCGAATCCATTGACATGTGTAAATTTCTACAATAAAATTAGATTAATCATAAAAAATATATTCATTCTGCATAAAACGAGTGGAGAAAATCTAACTTTTGGGAAAGGAGGCAGCATCTCTCACAGGGATTTTCTTCGTCGGAACAAAAATAAAGGCATATGTATAATGCAAAATTGCGCTTCCTTGACTGTGCCCAATCCCAGCGTTTTTCCATCTGCCACAATAACAGCTTCAAATTTTGACAAGAACATTATGGAATATTATGGATCTATAGACGAGAAATACTCCACTACAAAATCAATATCCTTTGCCCCTATTTCACCGATTTTAGCTGGAGGTACCTGTGGCACAAGTCTTGCCATGCATACGTCCTTTGCACAAGCAAACTGCACTTCTATTACAGTGTGGAATCCAAATCTTACCTTCAATAGCGCTACTATATCAGTACCAAGTGATGACCTTGTTTTATATGGTTATGAAGACTCCACCACCGAAGCCTACGCAGCATCTAAATCTATCACCTTTGTCGCGCTGGATTAGCACACTATCATACTACAAACCGCGGGAGCAAATGTTCCCGCGGTTTTTCATGCAAACCTCTTGACAAATATTTATTATGATATTATAATAATATCACTTTAATATTTAGGAGTGAGTTTTCTATGGAAGAAAAAGACCTTCGAGGCAAAAATGGCATGACAATGCTATTTCTATCTACCCTTGCCTACCTGCTGTCCATCGCAGTATTTATTATGGGCTGTGTAATCTTGGAAGACGCTGCGCCGCTTGGCGTCATTATGATCGTTCTAGGCGGTATCTGGGTGTGCTTTGGATGGATTCTTTTTCTGGGTCTGAAAATCTTAAAGCCCCAGGAAGCGTTGGTACTGACTCTGTTCGGTAAATATATCGGAACCCTGAAAGGCGCCGGATTTTACTATGTCAACCCCTTTGCCTCCGCGGTGAATCCCGCAGCAAAAACGGCGCTGCGACAAAGCGGAGACGTGGATTCTGACGGCGGCAGCAAAGCCGCGCAGCTGGTGCTCGGCACCGGCAGTGCCGCCACTCTTCAGCATGTTCCCAGTAAGGTAATTTCTTTGAAAGTCATGACTTTGAACAATAACAAGCAAAAAATCAATGACTGCCTGGGAAACCCTGTAGAAATCGGTATCGCAGTAATCTGGCGTGTTGCCGATACAGCAAAAGCCGTGTTTGAGGTAGACAACTACAAGGAATTTCTCTCCCTCCAGTGTGACGCAGCCCTGCGGAATATTGTCCGTATTTACCCCTATGATGTGGCCCAGAACGTAGATACCACCGGCGATGGAGAGCCGGATGAAGGTTCCCTGCGGGGTTCCAGCGAAATTGTTGCTCAGCGCATCCGGGACGAAATACAATCCAGAGTTTACAGTGCAGGATTGGAGATTCTCGAGGCTAGAATCACATATCTGGCGTATGCTCCCGAAATTGCGGCAGTTATGCTCCAGCGCCAGCAGGCGTCCGCCGTCATCGATGCGCGGAAAATGATCGTAGACGGCGCGGTGGGCATGGTAGAAATGGCACTGGATAAGCTGAGCGAGCGGGAAATTGTACATCTGGATGAAGAGCGCAAGGCTGCAATGGTATCCAATCTACTGGTAGTGCTCTGCGGCAACAAAGACACCCAGCCCGTAGTCAATTCCGGCAGTCTGTATTGATTATGGCACAGCGGAACGAAAAAAAGCAGGTTCCCCTGCGCATATCTGCCGCGCTGTATGCACAGCTGGCCGCATGGGCGGAAGATGAGTTTCGCTCCATCAACGGGCAGATTGAATATCTGCTGACGGAATGCGTGCGCCGGCGAGGAAAAAACAAGCCGTCGAAGGAAACAACGGAGAATGAAAAAGTCCGGTAATATATTACCGGACTTTTCTTTCACTGCACCACGGAATGACTAAGAATATAAAATTCCTCCTGACTGGACTGATACGTTTTCTCCAGCTTTTCCAGTTTATCGTCGAACTGCTGCGCCGCCTGTTCATCAAATTCCATCACTGAACTTTGACGATACATCCATTTTTTCCCTTCCAGGGCCCCTGGCACAAGCTCCTTTACCAGCATCGCTGCGGGATATATATCATCTTCCAAGCAGACATTATATTTTTTGCAGCTTTTAAATCCACGACCTACATAATTTGCAGGATTTCCAAAAATCACGATTACCTCATATCCGAGAAGCTCTGCCTGTCGGAAAGAATGCTCCATCAGCTGCTTCCCATACCCCTTGCGCTGATACTCCGGCGCGATACATACTGGCCCAAAGGTAAGAATATTCTTTTCCGTTTTCATCCCATCCGAAAGCCTTGCCTTGGTGTACATAATATTTCCAATCACCCGGCCGTCTACCTCAATCACAAAATCCAATTCCGGCAAGAAATCCTCATGGCCGCGCATAATATGGACCAGATAATGCTCGGTACATCCGGGAACGTACAAATTATAGAAAGCCTTTCTTGTAATATCCTCCACTTCTTGATAGTCTGCCTCTGTCTCATTACGTATAATAACTGTTTTCATTTGCATTCCTCTCTGGCCGCCTATGCATTAGCTCTGCCTTTTATACTTGACATCCTACACCGCTAGACGGTATTTTATGCTCCCTTCCTATGAATTAAATTTATAACCTGCAGCTTAATTATCTCATATGACTCGTATTCCTATATATACTTCCTCATAAAGGAAGCGTAAAATTGAACATTTAGAAAAAAAATGATTATCTATTGCAGCCTCCCCTGTGTTGCAGCTCCGCAGGAGATGCTGGGATGGTAGCACGACGTAATCGCGACGGAAGAGGCTGTAAAGGAAACAATCCCCCACCCGCTAACGCGGGATGCCCCCTTTGCACAAGGGGGCATCTTGCACTTAAAGCCTCCCCTGTGTAAGGGGAGGTGGCACGGCGCAGCCGTGACGGAGGGGCTGTAAGAGACAATCCCCCACCCGCTAACGCGGGATGCCCCCCTTTGCACAAGGGGGCCTTGCACTTAAAGCCTCCCCTGTGTAAGGGGAGGTGCCGCAATGTAGTTGCGGCGGAGGGGTTGTTCAGAGGACAATCCCTCACCCGCTTCGCGGGAGCTCCCTTTACACAAGGGAGCCTTGCACTTAAAGCCTCCCCTGTGCAAGGGGAGGTGGGCTTTGCGGAGCAAAGCTCGGAGGGGTTGTATTACAGCAGTTGCCAAATTACGCTTTGTCTCCTAGAATCTGCCTGCGGCAGTTTTCCATAGTATTTGTATCCCGAATGCACTGAAACGCGCCGGAGCGTAAAACCTCCAAAAGCTGCGCATTGGAGGTAATGGGCTTCTCCGTCAGAATACCTGCATCCGGATACTGCTCCAGCCCATGGTGATCACTTCCGGAAATACCGATAAACTTGGGATATTCCTTCTGCCATTCCTCCGCCATATGATTGTGGGATTTTTGCGTAGGATGCCCGTTAAATACCTCAATCCCGTCAATCACATAATCCTCCGCCAGCATCATACCAAACCGAAAGGGATGGGCTTGAAAAAACATATAGCTATTGTTGTGGACAAGGCTCCCCATCCAATAACGTTCATGCAGATACATGTCCGGGTTGTTTCTGAAAAAATCCTCGTCGGGACCATATACAAGGAAGTCGGTTCCCCCCGTATTCGGAAAGCGAATTTCGCAGCCCAGCAGCACATTCAAACGACTTCCCGCATATTCCCTTACTTTTCTGTACCCATTAAGGAAAAATTCCATGCGCTCGTTTAAATCGGCCTTGGGAATCCAATGCTGGAAGATTCCTTCGTGAAGGTGATCTGTAATCACAACCGTGCTGTACCCAAATTCCAGATACTGCTCCACAATTTCCTTTGCCCCCACATCTGAGCAGGAGCTTACATACTTGCTGTGACAGTGCATCTCTGTTTTATATTGATATGCCATATTGACACTCCCTGTATGAAATAAACATTTTTATTATACAGCGCTGCTCCCGTCAAGTCAATTCGCAGCGATAGGAAAAATTTCAAAGATTTTTAAGAAATCTCTTGACAAATCCAAAAAGCCGGCGTATACTGTGTGTAATCAAATAAAAGGCTGTGACGAAGACGGCGACAAATTCCCTCATCGCAGAGAGCCTGCGGCTGGTGTGAGCAGGTATGAGTATTTGAAGCGATCCCTTCTGAGCCGGAGACCCGAACCCGGAATATGCTGTTGCATATCTGCAAGTAGACGTCTCTCGCGATTGCGGCGTAACGGCAAGGGGCTTGATGGAGTCCGTAAAGTGGCACACTTTGTGCAATTTGAGTGGTACCGCGGGTGTAAAACTCGTCTCAAAATGAGACGGGTTTATTTTTTTATCCGCCGCCCTTCCATCATAATTATTTTCTTTATTTCGAAAGGAGAACGTCATGGAAAACAACGTAAACACTGCTATTCGGGATATTGCAGGACGGATCCGGGCGCTGCGGGAAAGCTGCGAAGTTTCAGAAGAGGAAATGGCCGCCTGCACCGACACCACACTGGAGGCCTATCGATCTCTGGAAGCCGGGGAGTCGGATTTTACCTTTACCTTCATCTACAAATGTGCCCAGCGCCTAGGTGCAGATCCCACTGATATTTTAAAAGGTACCAGTCCTACTCTGTCTGAATATTATGTAAACCGCGCCGGAGACGGACTGCCCATCGCCCGGCGGGAAGGTTTTTCCTATAATAATCTTGCACCTATGTTTAAGGAAAAAATTGCCGAGCCCTTTTACGTCACTGCAAGATACAATGCAGAGGAGCAAACGGCGAAAATCCGTACCAGCCGCCACAACGGGCAGGAATTCGATTTAATCTTGAAGGGCTCTCTGAAGGTAGAGGTAGACGGAAAAACGGAAATCCTCCATGAAGGAGACTCTATATATTACAACTCCGGTCTTCCCCACGGCATGATCGCCGTAGACGGAGACTGTGAATTTCTGGCATTGGTCATGAACAATGGAGACGGCGCTTACAGTATGACAGAGGAGGTCTCCCCGGCAAAATTTGAAGCAGCCGCGCTTCACAGTCTGCCGGAAGATCCTGTTATCGCACCTTTCATCCAATGTACAGAAGACGAAAACGGTCTGCTTCAGGATATTCGTTTCTCCAATCTGGAAAAGTATAACTTCGCCTATGACACCATCGACGCCCTGGCGAGAAAATGTCCCAACAAAACTGCTATGATTCACCTGGACCATGCAAAAAACGAACGCCGGTTTACCTTCGGGGACATGGGGCGCCTATCCAATCAGGCTGCAAATTACTTCCGCTCTGTGGGAATTTGTCAGGGAGACCGGGTCATGCTGGTGCTCAAACGTCACTGGCAGTTTTGGGCCGCCATCCTTGGTCTGCATAAGCTAGGCGCCGTAGCAATCCCCGCCACGCATATGCTGGTAGAACATGATTTTGTTTATCGATATGATGCAGCAGGCGTCAGCGCCATTGTGTGTACCGGCGATGGGGATACCCATGTGCACGCCCAAATGGCTGCCGCAAAAAGTAAGGAGCCGGTAAAGCTGATTATGGCAAACGGTACGGCAGAGGGCTGGCTGAATTTTGACGAAGGCATCAAAAATGCCCCTGACACCTTTGAAAGAGTGACAGATGCCTGCGGCAACAAGCCCATGATTATGTTTTTCACCTCCGGCACTACAGGATATCCCAAAATTGCCGCCCATAGCTTTTTGTATGCCATCGGCCACTACATCACTGCCAGATACTGGCACAATATAGACCCGGAAGGAATCCATTTCACTATTTCCGACACAGGCTGGGGCAAGGCATTATGGGGCAAGCTTTACGGCCAGTGGCTGTGTGAAGGCGCTATATTTACCTATGACTTTGACAAATTTGACGCCCACGATATTCTGCCGCTGTTCAAGCAGTATAATATCACTACCTTCTGCGCGCCGCCCACCATGTTCCGTTTCTTTATAAAAGAAGATTTAAAGAAATACGACCTTTCTTCCCTTTCCTATGTAACCACTGCAGGAGAGGCACTAAATCCGGAAGTGTTCTACCAGTTCAAAGCAGCAACGGGCCTGACGATTATGGAAGGCTTTGGTCAGACAGAGACCACCCTCTCCATCGGCAATCTGGTGGGCAGTACCCCCAGACCCGGCTCCATGGGAAAGCCCTCACCCATGTATCGGCTGGAGATTCTCCGTCCCGACGGCACGCTCTGCCCCACAGGAGAGACGGGAGAGATCTGCATCAATACAAAGGAAGCTACGCCCCCCGGACTGTTCCTGGGATATTATCGGGACGAAGAAAATACAAAAGAAGCATGGCATGATGGGTATTACCACACAGGTGACACTGCCTGGAAGGATGAAGAGGGATATATCTGGTATGTGGGACGTACAGACGATGTAATCAAATCCTCCGGATACCGAATCGGCCCCTTTGAAATCGAAAGCGTGATCATGGAGCTGCCTTACGTGCTGGAATGTGCCATCACACCGGTGCCAGATCCGGTGCGGGGACAAATCGTCAAAGCTACCATTGTTCTGGTAAAAGGCAAAGAAGGCAGCGACGCACTGAAGAAGGAAATCCAAAACTACGTAAAGGAAAATACTGCGCCGTATAAATACCCCCGGGTTGTAGAATTTGTCGCCGAGCTTCCGAAAACCATCAGCGGTAAGATTCGCCGTGTAGAAATTCGGGAAAAGGACATGGAAAAATAAGATAAGCAACACAAAAGCCTCCCCTGTGGAAAGGCTCACATTAAAAAGGCCCCCTTGTGGGGAGTTGCAAAGCAACTCCCCACAAGGGGGCATGCTTGCGTAGCAAAAACTGGGGGATTGTCCGATATAACAACCCCTATTCTTCAACAAGTTCCAGGTAACTGCTGATACAGTACAAAACCTGTCCGTTATACTCCACCCTTGACCAACCTTCGTTTGCAATTCCAGTCCGCACCGCGACCTCACCATGCATCAGCTGTACCACTACCTGCGAAGGCTCCAAAACACTGGGAATATCACGCAGGTTTGTCACTTCCTTGGCAGTTACCTTTTCGTTTACCGGTGCAAACTGTGTTTTGAATCCATCTGTATCTGCAGCGGGAGGCACATAGCTGAGGTCCGTTGTTAGATAGCTGCTGACACAGTACAGCGTCTGCCCATTGTACTCAATACGGGACCAGCCATTTTCTCCAATACCAGTTCGCAGCGCAATCTCTCCGTTGACAAGGCTGCATACAATATTATCGTCTGTGCCTTGGTTCATACTGCTGCGCAGATTGACCTCGTTTTTCGCAGTCACCTGCTCGTTTGTTTCCTGAAAGTATGTACCTGACACCCCGCCTGTTGTTTGAGGTGCGTCAGTGGTTTCTGAAATATACCCCTGTGTGCTTTCCTCAATGGTGGTAACAACAGGAGTGCTGTCTGTTGTATCCTCTTCCGGCTCTGCTGCATTTTCATCGCTTGTTTCGGCGCCGGATGCATCCCCTGCTTCCTGTCCCCGGCCTGCAACCATAAATACCGCCAGCACAATCAGAGACAGTGCCAGCACACCTGCAACAACCGACAGAGAAATAATAAGCGCTTTGTTTTTCTCCATAAAAATCCCACAATATGCTCAATTTTTATTATCTTAACACGTTTCTTCGCAAAAAGCAATAGCGCTCTCGCACATACCTGTTATTTGATAATAAATTAGCCATTGATTTTTAAAAAATTCTTGCATTTTACATTCTTTATGTTATAGTAAAAATAAATAAACTAAGCAGATACAATACACTGGCAGCGCAAAATTCCTACGCTTTACACAAGGAGAATATTATGCTGGAAAAAATCATCGATACTGTTGTAAATTTCGCCTTGAACGCCGGGGTCAAAATCCTCATCTCCCTGGCCTTTCTTATTGTCGGCTTTAAGCTCATCAAATTTATTACGCAAAAAATCAAAAACGCAAGAAATGCAAAGCATGCCGATCCATCTATCAAAAGCTTTCTGGTGAGCTTTATCAACATCGCTCTGAAAATCGTACTGATCGTCACTGTGGCCGGATATTTAGGCGTGCCTATGGCCTCGATGATTACCGTGCTAGGCAGTGCCGGAGTGGCGATAGGGCTGGCACTGCAGGGCGGCCTTTCCAACATTGCCGGAGGCATCATGATTTTGATTTTCCGCCCCTTTTCCGTCGGGGATTATATCGATTGCGGTCAAAGCAGCGGCACAGTTAATGCAATCGGCATATTCCACACAACCTTGGTCACTTCAGACGGCGTGCGGATCATTATTCCCAACAGCGTTCTTACCAGCAGCACCGTTGCGAATTATTCCATCGAAAAAGTGCGCCGGCTGGATTTGGAATTTCGGGCGGTATACCAAGCAGACCCTGATACGGTAAAGAATCTGCTGTTGGATGCAGCAGGGTCCAGCAATATGGTCCTCCGGAATCCCGCACCGGAAGCTGCTATGCTAAACAGCAGCCCTGCTTATGCAACATACCGGCTGCGCGTCTGGTGCAACCGGGATGACTACTCCAACGTGCAGCCTTATCTTGTCGAATCGGTAAAATCTCGCTTTGACACAGCAGGTGTTGCAGTTTCTTCGAACAAATAATATTGTATAATTTATCGGAAACAAATCCCTGCCAATTTATCGAGATACCTATGTTATATATGGAGATGAAATTATGATACTAACTACCGAGAGGCTCGTGCTTCGTCCGTGGACAGAGGCAGATGCAGAAAGTCTTTTTAAATATGCGAGGGTTCCCGATGTTGGCCCAACTCGGGATGGCCTCCTCATAAAAATGTGACAGAAGGTCTGT
>JAGZAC010000034.1 GCA_018370615.1 Clostridiales bacterium | reverse complement strand
GACTTAGTTTGTGTGGGCTCCCTTATGAGAAGGCAAAAGTTGTATAAAGTGGGAGGCTTATGGGCTGCTTCTAGGACATCCTTTTCAAAAAGAAAGCGGACGCTGCACAGGTCCGCTTTCGCACTAATATTGATTTTCGCACATGCAAAAACGCCGATGCCTGTCAGCAGACTGCCTTTGCCTGTTTATGCTTCCTCTGATTCTGCATCCTCCGCAGCGGCGGCAGCATCCTCCGCGGCGTCGCTTTCATCACAGATGCTGCATCCCGGCGCAAAGTCCTCGTCGCAGCTGCACAGCGGATCAAACTCATCGCCGAAGCAGTCCTGACAACAGGTATCACAATCGCCGCAGTCAAAGGAAATGCGGAAATACTTTTTGAAAAATTTGTACAGCAGGGCTGCTATGGTGACAATCAGCAGGGCAACCCCGGCAGATATAGCGATGATTTTTACAACGCTTACACGCTTTTCTTCAGTTTTTTTCATTGTTACAACCATGCCTTTCTTTGCATTTGTGACGGGCCCGATACACTTAACAGGCCCAAATGATTTTTCCTATATAAATATAGTATAACACAAAAACAGCAAAATGCAATACGGTTTCCCTATTATTTTTTACATTTGCGACCGGGCCCACACGGCATCCGCCAGCGCCTCTAAAATGATGCCCTTCGTCTCATCGGAGGTCTCCCTGGAAGCGGCCTCTACAAGAATCCGCAGGCTTTTCATTCCGCCAATATGCCCCAAGGCGCGGTACACTGCCCGGTGCACCTGTTCATCATAGTTTGCAGACAAATGCTGCTGCAAAAGTTCTACGTCCCCTGCGGCTTCAGCTTCTTCGATTCGCTTATTTACAACACCATGAATCAATGTATCACTCATAACATCACAATCCTTTACATACTGCTTTGCAGTTACTACACACTGGAAAGGTCCTTTCCTTTTCCAATATTATACTACCAGCCATATGTGAAAACTGTAAGTATGGATTGTGAACTTTGCGGAATGTTTTCATGAATTTGCATCTTTTTTTGGTTAATATGTTATAAACTAAAGTTTTCTGCCAGTTTTTCCTTTAACCCCCGGCAAGACGAACGCTCACCTCTCCGGAATGCAGCGCCTTTCGCGTTCCGTCCACGCAGCGCACAATAAGTCCTCCCGTCTCATCGATTTCTTCCGCTACCGCAGGAAAAGTATGCTCTCCTTGTATACACAAAATCTCCTTGCCGAGCACCAGGGAAGCTGTCCGGTATTCCTCCATCCAGGGTCGCTGAGACAGCTGCCCGATAAAATCGTACAGTTCTTCCGTCACTGCCGCGCACAGGGCACATCGCCGCACGTCCGTTCCCTTCAGAGATCCGGCAATCCCCCCCATCTCTTCGGGGAAATCCACCGTGGCGCAGTTGATGCCGATCCCTACAACAATCTGCTGGGCCCGGCTGTTTTCCAGACTGGTCACCGCTTCCGTGAGAATGCCGCAGATTTTTTTTCCGTCCAGGAATATATCGTTCACCCATTTGATCTGCACCGCCTTTCCAGTAAGCCGCTTCACGGCACGAACCACCGCCACCGCTGCGGCACTGGTAATTCCCACCGCATCGGTCAGAGAGGCGGATGCGGTAAAGACGAAGCTCATGTAAATACCGGTGCCGAAGGGAGAGTAAAAGCTTCGTCCCAGGCGGCCCCGGCCGGCAGTCTGCTCTTCCGCAGTGATTAGCAGCACCTGCTCCTGCGCCAATCCACCGGCAGCCAGCTGCCGTTTTGCTTCGTTATTGGTAGAATCCAGCGATTCAAAGGAGCAAATGGAAATTTTCTCTCGAAGTTCCGGAGAGAGACATGCCCCAATGCCCGCAGCGGTGAGCCGGTCTGTGTCCGACGCCAGTGCATATCCCAGCTTTGTCACTCCCTGAATATTGTATCCGTCAGCACGCAGAGCAACAATTGCCTTCCATACTGCAGTGCGGGAAACATGCACTTCCTTTGCAAGCGCTTCGCCGGACACGTAGCTGCCCCGATTACTCTCCAATCTTTCCAGAATTTTCTCTTTCGCAGACATGAAATTATCCTTTCTGCGTTTTTTTCTGCCTATTTTCCAAGAATTCGGCCGCACAGAGCATCTGCTGCCTCCGCCGCTTCCTGCACCTGGTCAAAGCTTCTTTGTTTGTCCCGGTTCCAGGTATTCTCCATGATATACGGCAGACGCCGGCGGATCTTCATCTGCTCATCGGCAAGTCCTTCTTCCAAGGTAGGAAATGCCTTTTCCACCGTATCTCCCCAGGCGTTCAGCTGTCCGCCTAAAACGGCTTTGGTCGGGTGGATGCGGGTGGTGTTTTCATAGTAAGCGGAGTGCTCGGATATGGAACCAAAGGAGTATACATCCCAGTTGTAGCAGTCCCGCATGGTGTAATACCAGGTGGGTGTCACAATATAGTTGGGAATCCAGGAGCAGTTAATGATGGAAAAGCCGCTTTGGAGCAGAGACTGGGCTGTTTGAAAGCTGCCATCCCATGCCATTACCGTAACTTCTTTCGGAATCATATCGTTGACGTATTTGCTGAATCCTTCCCAAACAATGGGTTTTCTGCCGCATTCCAGTACAGCCTGGGCCATCTTTCCGATAAAATGACCTAGATACTGGAGCATCACATATTCTCGGCCGGGAATACCCGGCGCTTCGTTTTCTTCCTTATATCCCAGGGAGCGGCCGTACCGGATACACTCGTCGCAGTCCAGCCACCAACCCATACGGCCTTCGTCTCCGCCGATGTGGATGTACTGAGATTCAGGAAACAGCTCACACAGCTCCCGATACAAGCTCTGCATAGCTTCTATCGTCTTTTCGTGGAAGCAGATAATCCCTTTTTCCCCGAATACCTGGGGATATTTTTTCTGGAGATAGGTGGCATGGCCGGGCGCGTCAATCTCCGGGACAAGCTGTACGTCCCGGGAGCGGGCATATGCCCGCAGCTGCTCGAGTTCCCCATATGTATAGCATCTGTCCGGACTGGTCGCCTCCGGGAAAATACGAGACGGCAGGGTATAGGCCTCGTCATCGGAGAAATGCAGCTGCAGGTATTTCACTTTGTACAGCCAGCACATATCGATATATTCCAGAAGCAGAGGCAGCGCGTGGCGGCTGCGGGCACAGTCGATCATCAGTCCGCGGTAGGAGGTGTCCGGTTGATCCCACACGGTTCCCACAGGCACCTGCAGCTTTCCCTGGGCATTTTTCGTCATCTGCAGCAGGGTAGCAAGGCCGTAGCGGATACCTTCCCGTCCGGCAGCACGCAAAAGGATTTTCCCATTGTCCCCCGCCGTCAGCTTATACTCTCCCTCTGCACAGGAAGTGTCCGTAATAAGGTAAATGCCCTCTTCGTCTCCGTCAGCAGACGCGGTCAGAGAAATTTCCAAATCCGGTCCCTTCTTTGCATATGTACAAAAGGTCTGGGCGGGCTCCAGATATTCACCGTAAAAGAGGCTGGGCGTAAACCAGCGCACATATTCCTCTCCGCAAAATCCCTTGGGGGAGGGAACCACTTCTGTAAGCATTGCCATTGTATTCTATCCTTCCAAGCCGTTAAATTTTTCCCTACAGAGGCTGCCGAAGGCAGCCGGTCGATCTTGGTTCATTCTATCACAGGCGCTTTTCAAAGTCAATTGTTCCCAGTCAAAAAGGCCGTCCAAAGGACGGCCTTTTTGACTATATGGGAAGAGTTGTACATTTTGAACAAAACGTGAACATTCATTCTAAAATTTGTTTTCAAGCGAAAACAATCCACACCCTGTGGAAAAGTCTGTGGAAATGTCCATGCTCCAAGGTTTTTTTCTGTTGCGGGGTGTTGAAAACTGTTTGGAAATACTACAGAAAAAAATTACCTAAATTTTACATTGTAGAAATTTTATTTAAAAATTCAAATAATACAAAGAAAAAGCCCTCTTGAAGCGTCTTCTGTGAAGCCGCAAAGAGGGCATGCCAGCAGTAACCTACTGGGAATATTCTACAATATTAACAATTAAATTCTAGCAACGCCGCTGTCCCTTGCAGCCTTGGCCACAGCAGCAGCCACGGCAGCGCTTACAGACTTATCCAATGCGGAGGGAATGATATAGTCCGCATTGAGCTCACTTTCGGGAATGCTGTTGGCAATAGCATATGCTGCGGCGATTTTCATCTCGTCATTGATGTCCGACGCGCGAACGTCCAGCGCACCACGGAAAATCCCGGGGAAGGCCAGCACATTGTTGATCTGGTTGGGGAAGTCGCTGCGTCCGGTACCTACAATGGCGGCACCTGCTTCCTTTGCCAGATCCGGCATAATTTCCGGTGTGGGGTTGGCCATGGGGAAGAGAATGGGATTTTTATTCATGCTCGCTACCATTTCCTTTGTGACACAGCCGGGTGCAGATACACCGATGAATACGTCTGCTCCCACCAGCACCTGGGCAAGGGTGCCTTTTTTGCATTGCAGGTTGGTGATTTCTGCCATTTCTTCCTTTTCTTTGTTCAAACCGTCCCGTCCCTTGTAGATGGTGCCTTTGCGGTCACACAAGATGACGTTTTTCAGTCCCATAGAAATCAATAGGCGAATGATGGCAATGCCGGCGGCGCCTGCGCCGCTGGTGACTACAGTGATGTCCTCCAGCTTTTTGCCGCAGAGCTTCAGTGCATTGATCATAGCGGCCAGAGTCACAACTGCGGTACCGTGCTGGTCGTCGTGGAAAATGGGAATATCGCAGCATTCCTTCAATCTGCGCTCAATTTCAAAGCAGCGGGGAGCCGAAATGTCCTCCAAATTTATGCCGCCGAAGCTGCCGGCAATCAGCTGTACAGTTTTTACAATTTCATCTACATCCTTGGAGCGCACGCAAAGAGGAAATGCATCCACGTCTCCAAAGGCCTTGAACAGAGCGCACTTTCCTTCCATAACGGGCATGCCGGCTTCCGGTCCAATATCACCCAGCCCCAAAACGGCTGTACCGTCTGTTATCACTGCTACCAGGTTTGCCCGGCGGGTGAGCTCGTAGCTTTTATTAACATCCTTTTGAATTTCCAGGCAGGGCTGGGCAACACCAGGGGTATATGCCAGAGACAGATCGTCCCGGGTTTCCAGAGGAGCGCGGCAGACTACTTCAATCTTGCCTTTCCACTGGGCGTGTTTTTTCAGAGATTCCTTTGCATAATCCATTTTCCAATACTCCTTTGCAAAATTTTTTTCTATGCGGCGCGATAGGCGCTGTGTTTTGCTATGTGAATATTAAAACTCCAGAGAGTCAAGGACAGACCGCAGAGCAGCGGCGCTTTGCTCCAGCTGCTTTTGCTCCGGCGCTGTCAGCGGAGAAGCAATAGAGTGAGAAATACCGTATGCTCCTACTACATAGGGAATGCTGAGACAGACGTCAGAGAGACCGTACTGCCCATTAAGCAGACTGGACACGGTGAGAACAGAGCCGGTATCGCGGATGATACAGGAACAAATTCTGGATACGGCGAGGGCAATGGCGTAATAGGTAGCTCCCTTATTTGCGATAACCTTCGCCCCGGCGGTGCGCACATCTTCTTCGATTTCCCGCAGCTCCGCTTTGCCGCAGCGATTGTGTTCGTTACAGACTTCCAGGCAATATGTATTCATAGGAATGCCGCCAATGGTAGCCAGTGACCAGGGAATGACAGAGGAGTCTCCGTGCTCTCCCAGCACATATGCATGAACATTTTTGGGGTTAAGTCCCACATGCTCCGCCAGACGGGAGCGCAGACGCGCAGAGTCCAGCGTAGTGCCGGAGCCGATTACCTGGGAGGCGCTCAGCTCAGTGGTTTTTATGATCGCATAGGTGATGATGTCCACAGGGTTGCTCACTACCACATACACAGCGCCCGGCGCGTAAGGGATGATCTGCGGCATCACCTGTTTTACAATGTTTACGTTTCCCTGGGCTAGGTCAATTCTGGATTGTCCCGGCTTTCTCGCGGCGCCCACGGTGACGATAACGATGTCGGCATCCTTTGCATTTTCATATTGACCGGCATAAATATTGACCGGCGGGCAGAAGGCGGTGCCCTGAATGATGTCCATAGCCTCCCCTTTTGCCTTATTGAAGTTAATATCAATCAGTACAATTTCAGATGCTACTCCCTGTACGGTCAGGGTATATGCGATAGAAGCACCCACGTTGCCGGCGCCTAGTATAACGATTTTCTTTCCTTTGTTTGCCATAGTATTTCCTCAATTCGTAATTGAATCCCAATCTCCCCCATTTTAATTCATTATACACCAATTTGGCTGGAAAAGATAGAACAAGATTTACAAAATTATATTAAAAATATAAAATGTATTTGTGAGATATTTCAAATATTTATATAAAGCTAGGGGAAGTATGTCTTCATCCTCCCCAGTACAAATGCTATTTTGAATAAATGCCTCCCCAAGTGAAGAGAAAAAACTGCTTTTTTTAAATAAAGCCTCCCCATGCAAGGTGGAGGAACTGCTTTTTTAAATAAAGCCTCCCCTGTGTAAGGGGAGGTGGCATGGCGTAGCCATGACGGAGGGGTTGTAAAAGGGTAACAGGAGAACAACCCCTCAGTCAGCTAGCGCTGACAGCTCCCCTTGCACAGGGGAGGCTTTTTGAGAATGAGATGCCAGTACCTCCCCCACATATGGAAGGCGCTACAACATTGTTGCAGAAAAAAGCACAATCCTTCATGCCCCCGGAGTTGCTGCGCTTCCTCCCCACAAGGGATCCCTGTGTAAGGGGAGCCATTTTGTCGACAGTGCTTTTTATAGCAAATACCTTTCCATCTTCATAAAATGTTGTGGAGAATGCATCAAAATTTATTTTTGAAGAAAAACTATTGAAATTTTTCATTTTTCGGCGTATAATACGTAATGTTGTATATTTTTTGAAATTTTCAAACATAAAAAATGCAAAATGCGGAAGTAAGGAAGTGTCATTATGAATAAAATGGAAGAGATGAAACGGGATGAGGTACAGGCGTGTCTGGACGATGCAAAGGAGAAGCTGGCGCAGTGGAAGGCAAAGGGCGTATCCTTGGATTTGACCAGAGGAAAGCCCAGCCGGGAGCAGCTGGATCTTGCCAGCCCTATGCTGGAGATGGTAAAGGGAGATTCCTGCCTGACCCAGGACGGCCTGGACTGCAGAAACTATGGCAATCTGGAGGGCCTGCCGGAGGCGCGTGCGCTGTTCTCTTCTGTTTTAGGTATTCCTGCTGAAAACATTATTATCGGCGGCAATTCTTCCTTGAACATGATGTATGACACGGTAGCGCGGGCGATGCTTTTTGGCGTATATGGCGGGAAAGCGCCCTGGAGCAAACAGGGAACTATCAAATTTTTGTGTCCCAGCCCTGGATATGACCGGCATTTTACCATTTGTCAGACCATGGGTATCGAGATGATTCCGATAGAAATGACTCCTGAGGGTCCCGACATGGATACGGTGGAACGGCTGGTAGCAGAGGACAGCAGCATTAAGGGAATCTGGTGCGTGCCGAAATTTTCCAATCCCCAGGGATATACTTATTCCGACGAAGTGGTAGAACGTATGGCGGCGCTTCGGTGTGCTGCGGACGATTTCCGCATTTTCTGGGACAATGCCTATGCGGTCCACGAGCTGTATGATGAGGTGGTACCCCTGGCCGACATTTTTGCCAGCGCAAAGAAATACGGCAAGGAGGATCAGATCTTCTATTTTGCGTCTACTTCTAAGGTTACCTTTTCCGGTGCGGGTCTTGCCCTTTTTGCGGCAAGCGACAACAATCTGCGGCAGATAAAGCCGTATCTGTCTGCACAGACCATCGGCCCGGACAAAATTAATCAGCTGCGCCACGTTCGGTTTTTGCGGGATGCAGAAGGCGTACGGGAAATCATGCGGCGTCATGCCGCCATTATTCGTCCCAAGTTTGAGGCGGTGATCCGCGCTTTTCAGGAGAAGCTTGGGGGCATTGCCCAGTGGACAGAGCCCCGGGGCGGATATTTTATTGATTTGATGGTAGAGCCGGGGTGTGCAAAGCGCGTGTATGCCCTTGCAGCAGACGCAGGGGTAAAGCTTACAGATGTTGGCGCTACATATCCCTATGGGAAGGATCCGGGAGATATGCATCTGCGTATTGCCCCTACTTTTCCGTCCTATGATGCGTTGGTACAGGCAATCGATATCTTGTGCCTTTGTGTTGTCCAGGCGACTGCGGAAAAGGTGCTGCTTGGAAATTCATAAGAAAGTTTGTAATAAACAATCCCCCTGTCTGCTGACGCAGACATCCCCCTTTACACAAGGGGGACTTTTTATCCTTTGTGGGGGACTTATTAACGTAAGATTCTCCAGTGCGGGAGTTGCTACGCAACTCCTGGGGTAGTACCAGTGAAGACACCATAATATAAAGCCTCCCCTGTGTAAGGGGAGGTGGCAGCGAAGCTGTCGGAGGGGTTGTATAACTGAAACAATCCCCTGTCAACTGCCCTCGGAGGTACGCAGCGGAAGGGTTGTCACAGCAGCAATGCCGCGAGGCTCAGAAAAACCGCCACGGAAATAACGCTTCCCGCAAAAAATTGGGGGATAGTATGCCGCCCCATATGAAGGCTGCCCCACAGGCACAGCGCAAACAGCACCGCACCCGCCAGCAGGCTGGGCCATCCGGTGAAATATACCAGTGCCGCCACTGGGCCGCACAGGCCGCAGGCATGGCCACTGGCGTGAAATCCGAAAGCCTTGTTGATGATGAGCAGCGCGGCCCCAGAGAACAGATAGGTTAAATATAATGTAAGCAGACTGCTGCCGATTCCGGCGGCCATAGCGTATACCATACTCAGCAGATATCCCACGTTGGCCATGATCATAGCCAGAGTGCGCTGTCCTTCTCTGCCGCGGCTGCGAAAGGAAGGAAGAACGTATTGCAGAGGATATGCGGCCAGGGGCAGCAAGGTAAACAGGGCAATGGTCACTATATATTCTGTCCGGGAGGCAAAAACTCCGCCGGAAAAATACAAAACGGTAAACAACCCGAGCGACAAAATGGGGGCAGTGGTCAGTACTCGTATAGTTTTCGCCAGAATATCGGCGCATTTTCTGCGGCGCCGTATGGCGCGGCGCCGTCGAACGGCTCCAGCGTATACTGTGTAATGTGGGTTATGGGTATTTTGTGTATGCATTATATTGCACCTCCATGGCCGCTTTTACACAGCGGCCTGTTTTGACTGTATCACAAGTTTTCCCAAAAGTCACCCTACCTAATCAGAGGAGAGGTAGATAGATGCAAAAAGAAATTCTACCGCCGGTAGAGTTTCCTTGTACGGCAGGGGTTTTGCACGGTTGACTTGATCGGGGGACTGTGATAAAATAACAAAGTACAGAGTTATGTAGAGGGAGGGACAGCCTGCGTGAAAGATATCCGGCGGATTGTTGCCGCAAATATTGCCGCCTTGCGCAAAAACGCAGGCTATACCCAGGCCGCTCTGGCGGAAAAGCTTCAGTATTCTGACAAGGCGGTGTCCAAATGGGAGTCTGGCGCATCTATGCCGGACGCCGGGGTACTGATGTCCATCGCATCATTGTTCGGCGTTACGGTGGATTATCTCCTTCAGGAGGAGCATGCGAAAGAAAAGCTTCCCACTGCCCCTGACATGCGCCGTCGGCATTTGATTATTTCCCTTCTGGCAGTGGCGCTGGTTTGGCTGATTGCTACGGCAGTATTTGTGTTTTTAACTTTTTCTCCGGTAGAGGGACCTCTCTGGCTCGCCTTTATCTGGGCGGTGCCGGTAAGCCTCATTGTGGCACTGGTGTTCAATTCCATATGGGGCAGGCGGCGGCGGAATTATGTGTACATATCCCTGCTCATGTGGACGCTGCTGGGGGCCGTATATCTCACATGCCTTCCCTGGAATCTGTGGCTGCTGTTTGTCATCGGCGTCCCCGGCCAGGTAATTATCCTGCTGTGGGCGGGGATGCAGAAAGTGGAAAAGAAGCAGTAGAAACTGTTGCATTTGCAAATCGGCTGTGGTACAATAATTGTAAAGTAGAACAGTTCCTTTGAAGAATGTAGGTATGCATCGTTAGAGGAGGCTGGATATGTTTGCTTTGTCTATTGGTTTGTTTCTTTCCAATGGGATAGGCCTTGTCGCTTTGCTGCTTTTCCAAAAAAGTGATGTTTGGGCTATTTTGATTCCCTTACTGCAGCTACTTTTGTTTATAGTTTTTCTTCTTTGGAACAGATATGCAGATGCTGTTTTGGAAAAGCGAGGAATGCGCACAGCCTTTCTGCTATTGCATCTTGCGGCCTTTGTCTGCTTTTGGGGACGGCTGGCGCCGTATGCCGTTATCGATTTGTTTTCTATAACTGCGGCAGTTTATTTGATTCTTTCCATCGTATTTCGGTTCGCAGCACGAAAATGTCAGCCGAATGATATGTTTGGCATTCGTATTCCTGCCACATTAGATTTCCCTGAGGTTTGGAAGCAGACCCATCAAAAGCTATCCGAGATTATCACGGTTTTTTTGCCGGCACAGTTTTTGTGCATGTTTTTTCTGGCGTCCTGGGGCAGAATGTGGACAGCGTTTGTTTTGCTGATTCTGCCTTTGCTGATGGGATGTATTTACGGACGGGCGATTGCCGGACCGTATTACGTTCGTCAGGAAGAGGAGCGGATTGCACAAAAGCGGCTGGAAGAGTATCCCTGTACAACCCCTCCGCCACGGCTGCGCCGTAGCACCACCCTGGCATCTTCTGCGGAGCTGCACCACAGGGAAGGCTTACAATAAAAAGGCTCCCTTGTGTAAAGGGAGCTGTCAACGAAGTTGACTGAGGGATTGTCTCCTATACAACCCCTCCGGCGGCAGAGCCG
>JAGZAC010000033.1 GCA_018370615.1 Clostridiales bacterium | reverse complement strand
GGGAGCCTATACAAGCCTGAGCCTCCCCTGTGTAAGGGGAGGTGGCGGCGAAGCCGTCGGAGGGGTTGTAATGAGGAACAATCCCTCACCCGCTTCGCGGGAGCTCCCTTTGCACAAGGGAGCCTAAAATTGGATATCCCTTCGCTGACAGCTCCCTTGTAGCTCCGATGGAGACGCCCACAAGGGAGCCTATACAAGCCTGAGCCTCCCCTGTGTAAGGGGAGGTGGCGGCGAAGCCGTCGGAGGGGTTGTATGGGAAAACCTTCCCCTTTTTTGGGAAATATCTTGATTTGCCTGTGTAATTGTGCTACCATATATAATAGGTAGAAATTGATTGAACGATTGGAAAGGCGCAGCTCTATGGAAACAAACAAAAAATCTTCCTTAATATATGTCGCATGTGCGGCGATTCTCCTGACACTTCTCGGCGCCTTTTCCATGTTTGTTGCGCTGTCCACCGATTTTACACCCTCTTTAGGGTATTTCAGTACCGGAAGTATCAAGGCCGCTCTTCTTTATATAACGCTTGCGGCTGGAGTCGCGCTTGGCATCTTCGCGTGGATTTTTCTGCGCCGTGTACGACTGTCGGATTCGATGCTTCCCACACCTGTCTACACAAAGATTGTTTCGGTGCTGCTGATGGCAGCGCTGCTCTGGCACACTGGGGACGATCTTGTCGGAATCTTCCGCAGGGGAAATACCATCGCTTATTGGGGACTGGTGCTCCTTTGCGACTTGTTTGCCCTGCTTTTTATCGTATCTCTTTTGTGCAATATGGGGGCGGACGATGTGCGGCGCGGTCCCCTGTCCGCTTTTTCCAGCTTTTTCCCCCCTCTTTATACCGCTGGGCAGCTATTTCTTTTATATTTGGACGAAACGGTCGCTGTCAACGGTCATATGAAAATCATCTATCAGCTGATGTATATTTCCTTTATGCTTCTTTTCACCGCGCAAACCGGCCTTTTGCTGGGACGGAAAACCATATTTCCCCGGTATATCTTCTGCATGGTCTGTGCAGTTGTTCTTGGAGGAACCATATCCATCAGTGCACTATTGTGCGCTATCACCGGCATCCAGGGGCATAATCTGCTGCCCTCTCAAATTCTTTTGTGTTTTGCAGTGACCGCTTATGCTCTGTGCCAGCTGATATCTGCATCTTCCGCTTCGGTAAGGTGGACCGAGGCGGTAAAAAAGGAGGCATAAATGCAGAATACAGATAAAGATAAAATGGAGAAGAACGAAGAAAAGGTCATCTGCGTAAAAAAGAAGTCCGCCCTGCCTCTCTGGGTTTGTGCCGCTGTTTGGGTTCTTGCCGCCCTGTTTTTCCCCATGTACCGAATCCTGGACATCGCCATTGTGGCTGTGATTAGTGTTGTTGCCTGGTTCATTACCTGGCTGATTGCGCCGGAATATAAAGAATATTATGACGTCCCCCGTCCCTCTTCGGGGAACCGGGACATAGACGCCCTGTGCCAGCAGATTGAAACGCAAGCAGCGTATATACGATCTACAGCGGATCTGCTGCCGACCAGCCGGGAAGCTTTTGCCGATCGGCTGCGGTCCATCAGCGATACTTTGGGGAAAATTTCAAAAAATTTGCAGGAGGATCCCTCCGACCTGCAGGACTGTCGGCGACTGGCCAGCTACTACCTGCCGGAGATCCGCAAGCTGTGCGATAAATACGTCTTTCTTGTGGGGCAGTCCCGTGGCGGCACGGAAAAGACAACGACCCACGCACAATTGGAGGAAAAAATCGAAGACACCTTTGCGGGGATAGACAGCGCCCTGCAGAAGCAGCTGGACACTCTGTACGAAAACGATCATTTGGACATCGCTACCGACATTGAGGTGCTAAACCAAATGCTCCGCCGGGACGGATTGTCAGATGATGATAAATAAATGCATTTTATGAAAAAATATATGTAAAGGTATGGTCATGGTTATGGAAAATCAGGAAAAACAGATCCCCTCTCTCACCTTAGATCCCTTCGGCAGTGGTGCAGCGCAGGCAGCGCAGGCAGCGGCAGAGGCTCCTGCGGCGGCAGAAGCAGCAACGGAGCTGAACGACTCCGCCCTTTCCGAAGAAGAAAAGAAAGCGGTGGAAGAATTCTCCCAAAAAATCGACATTACGGACAGCACCGCTGTTCTTCAATACGGTGCGGCGGCACAGCAAAAAATCTCCGCCTTTTCCGATTCTGCTCTGGAATCTGTGAAAACAAAGGACTTCGGGGAGCTGGGAGATATGATTGCCGGACTGGTAACACAGCTGAAAGGGTTCTCCGCCGAGGAAGAGGAAAAGGGATTTTTCGGATTCTTCAAAAAACAGAAGAACAAGATTGCATCGCTGAAGGCAAAATACGACTCGGCAGAAGCCAGTGTAAACAATATTGTGGAATCCCTGGAACAGCATCAGATCGTCCTGATGAAGGACGTTGCCATGCTGGACAAAATGTACGAAATGAATCTTGCCTATTTTAAGGAACTGACCATGTACATCCTGGCGGGCAAGAAAAAGCTGGAAACAGAGCGAAGCACCACTCTGGCAGCACTCCGGGAAAAAGCGCAGGCTTCCGGCCTGCCTGAGGACGCCCAGGCGGTAAACGATTTTGAGTCCCAGCTGACCCGGTTTGAGAAAAAGCTGTACGATCTGGAGCTGACCAGAACGATCTGCATTCAAATGGCGCCCCAGATTCGGATGGTTCAAAACAACGATACACTGATGACAGAAAAAATCCAGTCGGTGATTGTCTCCACTATTCCCCTGTGGAAAAATCAGATGGTCCTCTCCCTGGGAATTGAGCATTCCAACCAGGCTATGGAAGCCCAGCGGGCTGTTTCCGACATGACCAACGAACTGCTTCGCCGCAACGCAGAAACCCTTAAACAGGGCTCGATTGACATTGCCAAGGAATCGGAGCGGGGCATCGTGGAGCTGGAAACCCTGCAGCACACCAATCAGCAGCTGATTGCCACCCTGGACGAGGTACAGCGGATCCAGGCAGAGGGCAAGGAGAAGCGTGCCCAGGCGGAAAAGGAGCTGGGCCGCATCGAGGGAGAGCTACGGGCAAAGCTGATGGAAAACGGCAAGTAATCTGGCAAATATAAGGAACGATTTCTATGAAATTTTTTCTGGAGAACAGAGTCCGGGCCGGCATAATTCTTGCGGTGGTAATCCTTATTGCACCCGTTTTTGGAGTATGGCGCAGCGTAGCTGTACAGGCCGGACGAGTAGAACGGGAATTTACCAAAGAGGACGAATTCGGGGAGAGCGTCTCCTCCACTTTAAAGGATCTTGCCTACCATACAAAGGCTTTTGCTGCCGCCTATGAGGCGGTACTGGAAGCGGATGACAGCAGCGCCGCTCTAAGCAGAGCCGCGGAGGATCTGGAAGAGGGAGGAAATGAACCCACGTCCCTGGAAAGCGAATTCACCATTATCCAGCGCAGCACCGAAGTTCTATATAATCAACTTTTGGTATCGGGCGAATATAAAGATGACGTCCGTTCTGCACACATGGCGCTGGAAAGCGACCTTTCCATCCTTCGCAAGTATGACGACTACAATGCGGCGGCCAGCCGGTACAACGAAGTGATTTCTGAATTTCCCGCCTCCCTGATTGCAGAGGATGCGGCAATTGTTTTTGACTGATTTTTTAAGAAAGGTAAATCCTGTATGCACACAGCCATCAAAAGATTTGCTGCAGTTTTTCTGTCCTTTATTCTGCTTTTGGGATGTGCGGGGCAGATCGGCGCGGTGGACCTTCCCGAAGCTCCGAAAAATTCCTGTGTATACGACCCCGCAGATGTAATCGGAGAGGAAACGGAGCAGCTGATCAATCAAAACTCCAGAGCCTTGTACGCCTTATCCGGCGCCCAAATTGTTGTAGTGGCCGTAGAGGAAACAGGGTATTCCGATTTGAGTGAGTATGCCAATGATCTCTTCAACGACTGGGGAATCGGAGATGAGGAGCTGAACAACGGCGTTTTGTTCGTAATGGAGACCTCTACCTACAAATACTGGGCAGCCATAGGATACGGTCTGGAAGACAGGGTCACTTCCACCGTTCTGCAGCAGATTTTTGACAGTGGCATGAGCACCGCCTTCGACAGCGACGAATACGACAGCGCCGCAAGGATTTTCTGTGAGGAAATGACCCGGACGCTGGAACAAATTTACGATATTGATGTGAGCAGCTGGGACGGCGTCACATACCGCTATGGCGATGCCGACGCTGCTGCGGGCCCTTCCGGCGGCGGCAGAACCAGTGGGGCGGCGGGCTTTGTGAGTACGCTTTTCACCGGCATCATCGGACTGCTTATTACGCTTGCCGTCATTGCTGTTGTGATCTTTGCGGTGATTCGCTCCTCCTGCTGTGCCTGCGGCGGCCCAAGATATTACGGCGGACCTCGTCCTCGGCGCCCTTTCTGGGGTGGATACCATCACCACCACTTCGGCCCAGGTCCCAGACCGGGACCCGGCCCTCGTCCGGGACCGCGTCCTGGAGGGTTTGGCGGCGGCAGAACCGGCGGATTCGGCGGCGGCCGCAGCGGCGGCGGTGGATTTGGAGGCGGCGGCAGCCGGGGTGCCGGCGGCGGCAGAAGATGATTTACGCACGGGACCTGCGTCTGGAAGACACAGGTCCTTTTTACGAAAAGACGCCCATGAATGACGTTATATATAATTAAAGGAAAGAATTATGATCGCACTCAGTGTAAGCAACCTGTCCTTCAGTGTGGGAACCAATCCCATTCTCTCGGGGGTCACCTTTTCCGTAGAAGAGGGAGACCGGCTGGGAATTGTAGGCGTAAACGGCAGTGGAAAAACCACACTGCTGCGGCTGATTACCGGCATGGAGGAGCCGGACGAAGGAGGGGTGTATTTTGCAAAGGATAAAATTGTAGGCATGATGCAGCAGGACGATCCCTTTCAGGTGCTGGAGGGAGAGGACACTGTCCTCTCCCAAATGTATGCGGCCTTCCCGGAGCTGTGCCGGGACGAGGCACGTCTGGCACAGTTAGAGGAAGAGATGCAGTCCGCTCCTCCCGACCGGCTGCTTTCTCTCAGCGCCGCGTATGAGCGCCTGAACACCCGCTTTGTGGATGCAGGCGGGCTCCACTATAAATCCCGGTGCAAGAGCCTGCTGACCAAGCTGGGCTTTGGAGAGGATACCTACAGCCGCAGCGTCACCACCCTGTCCGGTGGGCAGCGCACCCGACTGGCCCTGGCGCGGCTTTTGTTCCGAGAGCCGGACATCTTGATTCTGGACGAGCCCACCAACCATCTGGACCTGGACACCATGACCTGGCTGGAGGGCCACCTGGCAGGGTACAAAAAGACCCTGCTGCTGGTGAGTCATGACCGGTATTTTCTGGACCGGGTCACAAACAAGACCCTGGACATAGAGCATCACAAGGCAAAGCTCTACAAATGCGCCTATACGGAATATAAGAAGCAAAAGGAAGCGGACAGAGCCGCCCAGGAAAAGCAGTACATGCTCCAGCAGCGAGAAATCGCACGGCTGGAGGCCTTTATCGAGCAGCAGCGCCGATGGAACCGGGAGCGGAACATTATTGCGGCGGAAAGCCGGGAAAAGGCCATTGCCCGTATGGAGAAGGTGGAAAAGCCGGAGGACGCGCCCAGCACCCTTCAATTTGCGTTTTCCAAGGCAGTCCGCTCCGGAAACGATGTGCTGGACGTAAAAAAGCTTACGGTAGGCTTTGGAGACAGGAATCTCTTTACCGATTTGTCCTTCAGCGTAAAGAGGGGGGAGCGGCTGATTATCGCGGGGCCCAACGGCTGCGGAAAATCCACTTTGTTGAAGGCTCTGTTGGGAAAACTTACGCCGCGGGCAGGAAGCGTGACCTTCGGCTACAACGTCCATGTGGGATATTACGACCAGGAAAACCAAAACCTGTCCCCGGAAAAAACAGTACTGGACGAGCTGTGGGACGCATATCCAGACATCGGCCGGCGGGAGCTGTATGCGGTGCTGGCTGTGTTTATGTTTCGGGGGGAGGATGTGGAAAAAACCGTTTCCGTCCTATCCGGAGGGGAGCGGGCAAGGCTGACTCTGGCAAAGCTGATTTTATCAAAAGTAAACGTGCTGATTTTGGATGAGCCTACCAACCATTTGGACATCTCCTCCCGGGAAGCCTTGGAAAATGCACTGGAAGCCTTTGAGGGCACAGTCATCGCCGTGTCCCACGACCGGTACTTTATCCAGCGGCTGGCCACGCGGATTCTCGCTATGGGAGACACGGTACGGGATTTTCGCGGCGGATACGAGGAATACATGGCTGCGGCCGAAGCCGGCACGCCGAAAGCAGAAAAGGCGCCGGAGGCGGCGCCCGTCCCCAGCGGCAAGGAACTGTATTTGAAAAAGAAGGAAGAGCAGGCTGCGCTGCGGCGCAAAGAGGCGCGGCGCAAGAAGGTGATTTCGGAAATTGCAAGGCTGGAAAAGGAGCTTGCAGATATCACCGACCGGCTGTACGGAGAGGATGCCGCTGATTATGTAAAGGCGGCGCAGCTGGAGGATCAGCGGATTTATGTAGAGGATCAGCTGATGCAGCTGTATGAGGAGGAAGAATCTTATTCGACAGCGGGAGAGGTGGAGAATTAAACTATAAGAGAAAACAATCCCCCCGTCAGCTTTGCTGACACCCCCCTTTACACAAGGGGGGCTTTTACTTGCGCCTCCCCACAAGGTTTTTTTATTTACACCTCCCCACAAGGGAGCCTATTTAGTTTTAGCCTCCCCTGTGCAAGGGGAGGTGGCATGGCGCAGCCATGACGGAGGGGTTGTTAAGGAGTACAATCCCTCAGACTCCGCTTACGCGGAGCCAGCTCCCTTTACACAAGGGAGCCTTTTTACTTATGCCTCCCTGTGCAAGGGGAGGTGGCTCGCCGTAGGCGAGACGGAAGGGTTGTAAAACAGGACAATCCCTCAGACTCCGCTTACGCGGAGCCAGCTCCCTTTACACAAGGGAGCCTTTTTACTTATGCCTCCCCTGTGTAAGGGGAGGTGTCAGCGGAGCTGACGGAGGGGTTGTAAAGGCAACTCTATTTATACGAACGTCCTTTGTTTTTTTATCCAACTGTAAACTTTTCTCTGTTCTGTAGCAAAAACGGTCTTTTTTTGATACAATGAATATAGAACCCGGCAAAGGAGGAGCCACATGCAAAAAAAATCCATCATGGCAGGCTTGCTTTTGCTGCTGTTTTTTTGGATTCCTTTTTTAATGTCCTGTGACCAGCAAAAGGGAGCTGGTCTTTGGCTGTATGCAGATCAGACGCTGCTGTTCTCTACAGAAAGCGGTCCCGCGCTGCGTCAGGCAAGTCTGTCCGGCAGGGTACGGCTTACTTTCTACAACAACACAGGCAGTGACGCCGAAATTACCTTGTACACAAGTGCGGCAGAGGACGGCCTTGTAACTCTCTCCGCATCGGCGGGAGAAACTGCCGCTGTTTCTTTGGATCTTTCCCAAAAAACAGAGATAAACGATGGAATCCGCCTGTCCCAGGATGGAGGGGACTGCGCATATATCCTAACTTCCGCAGGACTGGAAACAGCTGCGGCCACGGAAGCGCCAGAGATCCTTTTGCTTCAGGATATTTCCCTGGACGGTTCTTTTGCTATCTCTGCCCCTCTGACACTGTCCACCGACGTCCACACCCTGTCCGTATCAGATGTAATCTCCTTTACCTGCGGGGACACAGGCATTCTTTCCCTTTCCGGAGACATTTCTGCCGCAGGGTTTTATGCCCGGGCACCGGAGTGCCGCATTACCATCCCCGACACCCTTGTGCCGGAAAACATTCCTTTTCAGGTAGCGGCCGCAGCTCTGAACGAAACGGCCTTGGACGGGACCATTACTGCTGCATCCATGGAGGAGCTGGATACTCTCGCAAACGGGCCGGAGTATGCCCGGGCGGCAGGCATGACGGTTCGCCTAGGAACATTTACTATAGACCGGCAGATTACGTTTCAAGAACCTGTATCTTTCATTGACGAAGGCATCACCCTGGAAGCGCCTATTGCCATAGAAACGGACAAATCCGGCGAGATTTCTCTAGAAGGCGCCTTCCCACAGGATAAGATTTTGCTGGATGCGCCGAACTGTTCCCTTCTCTGGGAAGACAACGGGCCCGCCCTCCATGTGGCGGCCCAGCTGTACAGCATTGCTGCTTATAATGGAGCGGACCCTTCCGCATACGTGCTGGGCGGAGACAGTACTGCCGTTCCGGAGATTTCTCTGCTTGCAGCAGACAACAATTATATCTCAGGAGATGTGGTATGGGGTACGGGAGAAGAACCCTTTACCTTTTCCGCCACCGTGGACTGTGCCGTAGCTCCTTCCTGCTTGAAAGGCGCCCGCTTGACCGTCACTGCTCCAGAGGGGTATACTGTGGCCTTTGCCGACGTGAACACCAATGAGGACGGCACTGTGAATTTAATAGATTCCCTGGGCTGCTATTTTACCATATCCAACGGCACACAGAGTGCCCTATTTTACATGGAAACAGTCTGTGCTCTGCAGCTACCGGTGGTATGCATTGACACAGACAGCGGGGAAGCCATCACTTCCAAAGAAGAATATGTAGGCGCCACCGTTGCCATTGAAAGCGATTTTTCCGACGGACTGCCGTCCTTGGAGACCAGCACGGTACAAATCCGCGGGCGGGGGAATTCTACTTGGGAATGGTCCGATAAAAAGCCCTATAGACTGAAATTTTCCAAAGAGGTTTCCGTTCTCGGGATGGAGGCAGCAACAGACTGGGTCCTCCTTGCAAACTTTGCCGACAAAAGTCTCATCCGCAATTACGTGGCACTGGAGTGCGCCAAGATGCTGGACAATATGGACTGCTACGCCACCCAGTATCCGGTAGATGTTTTTGTAAACGGAGAGTATGTGGGCGTTTATACCATGGGAGAACAGGTAGAGGCGGGATCTGGCCGCTTGTTTCTCCGGGAAGACGCGGGAAGTGTAAATACCGGATTCCTGCTAGAGGTTGGTGTCAGCCGGGAAAGCCAGCACACCGTGTTTTCTTCTGTTATACTTGAAAATGTCGGTATCCTGGAGCCCAAAACTGTGGATTCGCAGACGCTTACATTTATTCAAAATTATATCATCGCAACAGATCGGGCCGTGGATAGCCTGCAAGGATACGAAAACTACATCGACGTTCCGTCTCTCATTGACTGGTTCATCATGACGGAATTTTTCTACAATGCAGATTCCTGCTTCCGGCGCAGCGTTTATATGACCAAAAGCGCGGGAGAAAAGCTAAAAATGGCCCAGGTCTGGGACTTCGATTTAGCCTTCGGCAACAATGTGGCAGATTTGGGCGACTACGATGCCTGGGCAAATCTCAGCATTGACAACGGTTATGTACGCTACAACTGGATGTGCAGACTGATGGAGGATGAGACCTTTGTAACGCAGCTGCGAGACCGTTGGAATGAAATAAAGGATCTCCTACTGGAGACGGCGCTTTCGTCCATTGAGGAAGGATATCAGCGTACAGCGCCGTCTGCGAAAAACAATTTCACTCGCTGGGACATTTTATCGGTGCGTGTGGGTATGGAGCCAGAGACCTATTTCACGCGAACGACATATGCGTCGCAGATAGAGTATTTACGGGAGTTTGTCCAGCAGCGCTGGACATGGATGGATGAGGAACTGAACCGTACCGATGAGGAATAGATAATAAAAAGGGGGGGAATGTTCTTCCCCACAAGGGGCCTGCACAAAACCTAAGCCTCCCCTGTGCAAGGGGAGGTGGCACGACGTAGTCGTGACGGTGGGGTTGTAAAGAGGAACAATCCCTCAGTCTTCGCTTACGCGAAGCCAGCTCCCTTTGCACAAGGGAGCCTTAAAGATAAAATTGTACAGCCATGCCCCCGGAGTTGCAAAGCAACTCCCCACAAGGGAGCCTACATAAATCCTAGCCTCCCCTGTGCAAGGGGAGGTGGCTCGCCGTAGGCGAGACGGAAGGGTTGTGTAAAACGGGACAATCCCTCACCCGCTAACGCGGGAGCTCCCTTTACACAAGGGAGCCTTAAAGATAAAATTGTACAGCCATGCTCCCGGAGTTGCTACGCAACTCCCCACAAGGGAGTCTTTTTATTTAAGCACCTATGTGTAAGACACGGTAGCATCTTCGACAATATTTTTATTAAACAGTTATTTCATTTATACTATATTATCTTGCTTTACTTCTCCGCCCTAAGCACATCCCACGGCGTAATCATCCCCATCAGGGGGCTTTTTTCATTTCCGCTGGCGGTAACAAATATCGCCGCCACCCGCCGGCTGCTTGCATCTCGCTTTTGGAACAGCTTTTTGAGCTCATAGCAGGACGCATCTTTATCTACAAAATAAAACTTCTCCATCACATGCTTTTCCGGCGGCAGCACTGCCTCCATGTCCTGTACCCGCAATCCCACCGGCGGCACTTCCGGCCGATTTCTGGAAAAAGCAAACAAGGATCCTACGCTGAACACCCCAGTGAGACGCCGCCGGCTGTCTACCACCGGAATATGGGAAAAGCCTCGTTCTTCCATCACCTCCAGCAGCTCTGTCACCAGCTCGCTGCCATCGGCACAGTACAGGCTATCCGTCCGGGTGGCAATAGACAAGGCCACTGGCGGATGCCTTACATATTCTAAAATTTCTTCCAAAATCTTAATCGTTGGGTCCGTAGGCTGCACCGGCGGCTGGGCGCCGATTCTTCCGTGATGAGACAGGAGATTCCGCATTTCCCGAAACAGATTCAATTCCTCGGACCAGCGGCTCCCTTCCCTGGCGCTAAAATGCTGTACCGCACCTGTGCGCATTTGATATTTTACTCCCAGTGCCTCCTCCAGCTCTCTGTATAAATTCAAAAACTGTTCGCTGTTGTCCATATTTTCCTCCGATTATAACTTTGTTATATTATTGATGAATTATTAAAATTTTTGGATGTAATTAAATATT
>JAGZAC010000032.1 GCA_018370615.1 Clostridiales bacterium | reverse complement strand
ACTAAACCATATAAAGATAAAATATGCAAGGGAAATCTGTATTGAAACGGGGCTTATCATGACAATTTTGGAAAAGGTTTTACGCAAGGAAGAACAGTGGATACTCAAAATGCGGCGACTGTATGAGTTGTATGGATACAAAAAATATAAAATGAGCAAATTTGAGCATTATGATCTGTATTTGGAAAATAAGAGCTTTCTTGCAAGCAACAATATTGTCACCTTTACGGACGCCAGCGGTACTCTGCTTGCACTGAAGCCGGATATTACCCTCTCCATTGTAAAGAATGCGCCGGAGGTGATTTCTGCTCCTGAGAAAGTGTATTATAGCGAAAATGTTTATCGAAGTGCAGGCCAATCTGGCGGCATACGAGAAATTCTACAGGTTGGAATTGAGTATATCGGCGAAATGGATACATATGCTCAGGCGGAAGTTCTGACGCTTGCGGTTAAAAGCCTTGGAGAAATTTCCCCGAATGCTCTCATTGGTGTAAGCCATATGGGGCTGATGACAGCTCTGTTGGATCGGTCTGGTTTGGAGGGCTCCGCTAGACGGGAAATATTGCGCTGTCTTGGAGAGAAGAACGCGCATGAATTGCAGGCGATCTGCGAAGAGGAACATGTGGAGGAAGCAGAAACTCACCGTCTTGTGGCAGTTGTAGAGATCTACGGTGATTTTACAAAAGGCCTGGAAAAAATGCATGCACTTCTGGAGGGTATTCCCTTGCAGGATCCGGCATGGCAGGCTGTGGAAGAGCTGTCTGCGGTGTACCGGGTTTTGGATGCTGTGGGCTGCGGCAACCGGATTGTGTTGGATTTTTCTGTAACAAACGATATGGATTACTATAATGGGATTACCTTTCAGGGGTTTGTAGACGGAATTCCGGAGCATGTGCTGTCCGGTGGGCGGTATGACACCCTGGTGAAAAAATTTGGAAAAGACGCAGGCGCGATTGGATTTGCCATTTATCCGGATTTGTTAGAGCGGCTTACAAATGAGAAGCGAGGCAGCGATGTAGATGTGTTGCTCACGTATGGCAGTGCAGATCCTGCAATTGCGGCAGTGGAGGCGGAAAAACTGACAAATAAGGGACTCGCGTCTGTGTGCAGAAAGTGGATACCGGCGGGATTCGATATAAGGAGCATGTGCGTTTGGATGAAAAAATTTAAGGCAGGGCGGTCAATTGTATGAGAAAGCTAAATATTGCGCTCCCTAAGGGAAGACTTGGGGAAAAAGCGTATAAAATTTTTGCAGACATTGGATATGGCTGTCCGGAGATTCTGGAGGATAGCCGCAAACTCATATTTGAAAATGAGAAAAATGGTGTTTGCTATTTTTGGGCAAAACCCTCCGATGTGGCTATTTACGTGGAGCGGGGTGCTGCCGATGTGGGTATCGTGGGAAAGGATATTCTTCTGGAAGGCCGCCACGATGTGTATGAACTGGTAGACCTGAAAATGGGAAAATGCAGAATGGCTGTTGCAGGGAAAAAGGGTATGCGGCCCAGCGGCGAGACTACTATACGGGTCGCTACCAAGTTCCCCCGGATTGCCAGAGAATTTTACGATAAAAAAGGGCTGGATATTGATATTATCAAACTGAACGGCTCCATTGAAATCGCTCCCCTGCTGGGTCTGTCTGATGTGATTGTGGATATTGTGGAAACAGGGAAAACCCTGTATGAAAATAACTTAGAGCCTTATGAGACTATTGTTCCTATCAGTGCGCGTCTTGTGGCGAACAAAGCTAGTTTTCAATTTAAAAACACAGAAATTATTACAATGACGGAAAAAATCCAGCAGGCAATTGCCGGAAAGGAGTAAGGAATGATTCGTGTAATGGAATATGCCCAGTGTGCTGAGGAAATCCTCGAGCGTGGGATCAAAACAGTGGATTCGGATGTGGAGCAAGCGGTGGCTGCGATACTCCGCGATGTACAGACAGATGGGGACAGTGCGCTGCTTTCTTATACGAAAAAATTTGATAAAGCAGATTTGGAGACCCTTGTCGTCAGTGAGCAGGAAATCGATGAGGCGGTAGCATCTATGGATCCGGAGTATCTGCGGATTCTGGAGGAAGCAAAGGAACGAATTTGGACATTTCACGCAAACCAAAAGCGCAGTGGGTTTGTTCTTACCGGTCCTGATGGAGAAGTGCTGGGACAGCGAGTGATCCCCCTGGAGCGGGTGGGCTTGTATGTGCCCGGCGGAACGGCTGCGTATCCTTCTTCCGTATTGATGAACTGCATTCCTGCGCAGATTGCCGGAGTGGAAGAAATTGTGATGGTCACGCCTCCGGGACAGGATGGGAAAATCAATCCTGTCATACTGGCTGCCGCAAGAATCGGTGGAGTGAAGAAGATTTTCAAAGTTGGTGGGGCGCAGGCCATCGCGGCCCTTGCGTACGGAACTCAGTCTGTTCCCCGTGTGGATAAGATCGTAGGCCCCGGAAATCGGTATGTGGCAGAGGCAAAACGGCAGGTGTTTGGCACTGTGGCCATCGATATGATCGCCGGTCCCAGTGAAATTCTGGTGATTGCCGACGGTGCATCCAATCCGGTTTATGTGGCGGCGGACCTTTTGTCTCAGGCGGAGCATGATGTGTGTGCCTCTGCCGTTTTGGTAACAGACAGCAGGACACTGGCACAGCAGGTGGCACAGGAGTTGGAACAGCAGATTCCTCTGCTGGCAAGGCGGGACATTGCCCGCAAATCTATCGATGACAACGGCAAAATTATCGTTGCAGATTCCATTCGCCAGGCGGTGGAAATTTCCAACGCACTGGCGCCGGAGCATCTGGAAATCTGTACAGATGCGCCTTTTGATTATCTCGGCCTTGTAAAGCACGCGGGCAGCGTTTTTTTGGGTAGATATTGTCCGGAAGCCCTGGGGGATTATTTTGCAGGTCCCAACCACACGCTTCCCACCAGCGGAACGGCGCGGTTCTCCAGCCCTCTGTCGGTGGACGATTTTGTGAAGAAAACCCAGTTTACATATTATACGAGAGAAGCCTTGGAATCTGTCTACGAAAAGGTTGGATACTTTGCGGACCAGGAGGGGCTGGGCGCACATGCAAAATCTGCACGGATTCGCTTTGCAGAAGAACAGTAAAGGTGCATCAGTTGAGGGAGTATGAGTAGATTTTTAAGCAGTCGGTTTGCTTCGTTGGAACCGTATACACCCGGGGAGCAGCCGCAGGATCGTACATATATTAAGCTGAATACCAATGAATCTCCTTACCCGCCGTCCCCTCGTGTTTTGGAGGCGGTAAACCGGGAGCAGGTGGCACTGCTTCATTTGTATCCGGATCCTACCTGCCGCCATCTTCGGAAAAAGCTTGCAGAAACATATGGTGTTGAAGCGGAAAACGTATTTGTCACCAATGGCTCTGACGACATACTGAATATGTCGTTTATGGCTTTTTGTGACGGGGAGAACGGAATTGCGTTCCCGGATATTACCTATGGATTTTATTCTGTATACGGGCAGCTGCACGGCGTACCCTGCCGGGTAATTCCTCTTACAGAAGATTATCGAATTCATGTGCCGGATTATGAAAATATCGGCATGCATGTAGTGATTGCCAATCCGAACGCCCCTACGGGGATATCTCTTTCCCTGGGGGATATTGAAAGGATTGTAGGCAGCAATCCGGATCACGTGGTGATGATTGATGAAGCATATGTGGATTTCGGCGGGGAATCTGCTCTACCGCTGACGCGGCAGTATAAAAATCTTTTGGTAATCCGCACCTTTTCCAAGTCCCGGTCTCTTGCCGGCGCAAGACTTGGCTTTGCCATGGGGGACAGAGAGCTGATCCGGGATTTGGAACGGATCAAATATTCCATGAACCCTTACGATGTGAACCGACTCACCCAGGTTGCCGGAATCGCATGTTTGGAGTCGGATACGTATTATAAGGCGAACGCAGAAAGTATTATAGAGGTGCGGGAATATACGAAAAAAGCCCTGGAAGAGAGAGGATTTATCGTTCTTCCTTCAAAAGCTAATTTTATATTTGCAAAAAAAACAGGTGTAAGCGGCGAGTGGATATATCAGCACCTGCGCGACGGCGGCGTGCTGGTGCGCTGGTTTAGCGGCGCGCGCGTTCGGGATTTTGTTCGGATAACCATTGGAACGAAAACACAAATGGACAAGTTATTATCCGTTTTAGACAAATGAAGGAGTGGAAAATGAGGACGGGAACCATTCAAAGAAAAACAAAAGAGACAGATATCCAGCTGCAGCTGTACCTGGAGGGCACAGGACAAGCACAGATCGATACAGGAATAGGATTTTTAGATCACATGCTTACCCTGTTTGCCGCTCATGGGCGATTGGATCTTTCCCTTTCTTGTAAGGGTGATCTGCAGGTAGACTGTCATCATACAGTGGAGGATATCGGCATTTGCCTGGGAAAAGCATTTCGTGAGGCCTTGGGCGATATGGCGGGGATCTGCCGATATGGAAATATAACGCTGCCGATGGATGAGGCACTCATCTTGTGCGCCGCTGATTTTTCCGGCCGGCCGCATTTGTCATACAAAGTGAGCCTGCGGGCGAAAAAAGTGGGCATTTTTGATACGGAGCTGGTGCAGGAGTTTCTGCTGGCCTTTGTTCGGAATGCAGAAATAACTCTTCATATACATCAGCTGGCGGGAACCAACACCCACCATATTATTGAGGGGATTTTCAAGGCGCTGGGTCGCACCATGCGCCAGTGTGTTGCGATCGATCCCCAAATGGCAGGAGAAATCCCATCTACCAAAGGAGTGCTGTGACAATGATCGCCATTATAGATTACGGGGTAGGCAATCTTTTTTCCCTAAGGTCCTCATTTGCCTATATTGGAGAAGAGGCCATTGTTACCGGGGATGAAAAGCGGATCGGGGAATGTGAGCGCATTGTTCTTCCCGGTGTGGGGGCTTTTGGAGATGCGGCGAGGAAGCTGCAGGATGTGGGACTGGACCGGGTAGTGTGCCGGGAAGCGGCAAAAGGAAAGCCGCTCCTGGGCATATGTCTTGGCATGCAGCTGCTTTTTGACAAAAGTCTGGAATATGGAGAACATGCGGGATTGGGACTGATTCCAGGCGAAGTGGTGCCTATGCGCGGCGTTGTGCCGGAAGAATATAAGATCCCGCAAATCGGATGGAACGCACTGCATTTTCCGGAAGACAAGCCGCGCAGCCCTTTGTATAAAAATATCCGTGAGGGAGATCACGTATATTTTGTCCATTCCTATTATGCGGCAAAGTGTACCCCGTGGATCAGCGCCTGGACAGAATACGGCGCATCTATTACGGCATCTGCGGAAAAAGAAAATGTGTTTGGAACGCAGTTTCATCCGGAAAAAAGCGGACCGGTGGGGCTGAAAATATTAAAGGCTTTTTGTGAAATTTAGCGGAATGAGGGGCAGAAGTATGAATCTATTCCCGGCAATTGACTTATATGAAGGGAAAGCGGTACGTCTGGTAAAGGGCGATTATGCGCAGATGACCGTTTACAGCGAACACCCGGAAGAGCTTGGCGTGGAATTTCGATGTGCCGGAGCAGAGTATCTGCACACGGTGGACTTGGAAGGAGCGAAAAACGGCACTACTCCCAATCTGGACACGGTAGAGAAGCTGGTAACTACCAGCGGTCTGAAGGTACAGGTGGGCGGCGGAATCCGCAGCCCGGAGATTGTACGCCGATATTTGGATGCCGGTGTACATCGGGTGATTATCGGCACAGCGGCAGTCACCGATCCAAAGTTTTTGCAGGATATGGTACAGGCCTACGGGGAGAAAATCGCAGTAGGGGTAGACGTACGTGATGGAATAGCGGCCATCCGCGGCTGGCAGGAGCAGAGCGCTCTTACCTGTGATGCGCTGTTTCAGCGGCTGACGGCGGCAGGCGTGCAGACTGTAATCTGTACAGATATATCCAAAGACGGAATGCTTGCCGGTCCAAACATGGAGATGTACAAAAATTTATCGGAAAAGTACCCGGTGCGCTTGATTGCTTCCGGAGGAATTACCACTTTGGAAGATGTGAAAAAACTCAGGGATATGGATTTGTATGGTGCCATTTTGGGCAAGGCCCTGTATACGGGGACCATTGATCTGGCGGCGGCGGTGCTTGCCTGCCGGGGCGCCCTTTGATTTGGAGTGAGTGAAATGATAACAAAACGGATTATTCCCTGCTTGGATGTGCGGGACGGACGGGTAGTGAAGGGCGTCAATTTTTTGGATGTAAATGACGTGTCCTCTCCCGTTACCCTGGCAAAATACTACAGTGAAAGCGGCGCGGACGAGCTGGTGTTTTACGATATTACCGCTTCCTTTGAAGGACGGCGGCTGTTTACAGATATACTTGCGGAGGTTGCCAGTCAGATTTTTATCCCCCTTACAGTAGGCGGCGGCATCAACACGGTGGAGGATTTTGACCGGGTGCTCAAGTGCGGCGCGGATAAGGTGAGCGTCAATTCCGGGGCTATTCGGGATCCCGGCCTCATTCCCGCAGCTGCAAAAAAATATGGGGATCAGTGCGTAGTGCTCTCTGTAGATGTACGCCGTGTGGACGGCCGGTTTACTGTCTTTGCAAAAGGCGGCCGAGAGAACACCGGCATCGACGCCTTGGAGTGGATTCGCAGCGGTGTGAAGAACGGTGCCGGGGAGATTGTCCTCAACAGCATCGATACAGACGGCGTAAAGGGCGGATTTGATTTAGAGATGCTGTCGGCAGTTTGTGATATTGTGGACGTGCCAGTGATTGCTTCCGGCGGCGCCGGCTGCATGGAGGATTTCACAGAGCTGTTTACCCGGGTACCCAAGGTGGACGCCGGATTGGCCGCTTCTATCTTTCATTTCGGAGAGGTGGCTATTGGAGACTTGAAAAAGAAGCTGCAGGGGGAAGGGATCAATGTCCGCCTGTGACGGAAAAATAGGAGGTATGATGCAATGGATGTAAATATAGAAGATTTGAAATTTGACGAAAAGGGTTTGATCCCTGCTGTAGTGATTGACAGCAGAACGAAGAAGGTTTTGACTGTGGCCTATATGAATCGGGAAAGTCTGGAAATCAGTCTGGAAGAGGGGCGCACCTGCTTTTGGTCCCGTTCCAGGCAAAAGCTTTGGAGAAAGGGAGAAACCTCCGGAAATGTGCAGCATATCGTGCGCATCGATACAGACTGTGACTGTGATGCGTTGACAGTATACGTGCAGCCTGCGGGCCCTGCGTGCCACACCGGTGCAAAGTCCTGCTTCTTTAACACGGTATATGCGGGAGAGGAGCCCTTTTCCTTGGAAGGGCTGATGCAGCTTATCGAAGGCAGGAAAACGGAAAAGAAAGAGGGCTCCTATACCACCTATCTTTTTGAAAAGGGCATTGATAAAATATTGAAAAAGGTGGGGGAAGAGTCTACAGAAGTCATTATCGCAGGCAAGGCGGATGATAAGGCGGAAACGATTTATGAGATTTCAGACCTCACCTACCACGTTCTGGTGCTGATGGTACAAATGGGGATTTCCATAGACGATATTTATAAGGAATTGGCTTCTCGTCATGTGATCGATCACAAGGTGAAGCAGGAGAAGATGACGAAATGACAGCTCTATCCAATCTGCATACCCATACCACCTACTGCGACGGAAAAAATACGGCTGAGGAACTGATTTTGCGGGCCGTGGAACTGGGTTGGGAATCCATTGGATTTTCCGGTCATGCGTTTACGAGTTGTGACACGGCATACTGCATGTCCCGGGAGGGGACAGTTTCCTATCAAAAAGAGATTTTGTTCCTGCGGGAAAAGTATCGCGGAACCATTCAGGTATATCTGGGAATTGAGCAGGATTTGTTTTCGGATCCGACGGAATTTCCCTACGATTATATCATCGGCAGTACCCACTATCTTCGGTGTGCAGACGGTACGTATGGGGCGGTAGACGATTCTCCTGAGGTAACGACCGCTCTAGTGGATCGGTATTTCGGAGGGGATTATTTCAGGTATGCACAGGCATATTATCGGCAAATCAGGGAAGTTGCGGCGGTAACGAAGTGCGATATTGTGGGCCATTTTGACCTTATCACAAAATTCAACGAGGGAAATCGCTTTTTTGATACGTCGGACTCCCGTTATCGGGTGGCGGCACTGGAAGCGCTGGAGCAGGTGGCGAAAGCTTGTCCATTATTTGAAATTAACACTGGAGCTATGCTGCGGGCGGGACGCTCTGTTCCGTATCCGGAGGCGTTTCTTTTGCGTCATCTGCATCATCTGGGCGGGGAAGTGATTCTGACCAGCGACTGCCATCGTGTCGAGGGCTTGGACTGGGCTTTCGACCAGGCAGCGGAGCTTGCAAAAGAATGCGGTTTTCGGTACGGGAAAATCCTGCGTGATGGTACGTTTGTGGATATTGTATTGTAAAAAAGGAAGCAGCGCTCGCTGCTTCCTTTTATAACCTTTTAATTGCCTGAGCTGCGCGCAAACGGCAGACCGGCCGAAAAATATAGGATTTATACAATGCAAAAAACAGTTTATATTTGTAATAACTTTTCGTGTGGTCGGCATGACAAAATATTGTCTGCAGTGTTTTATACAGATCCTTGAAATATGGCAGGGAGTCCTTTTTATTGGCTATATATCCAAAAAAGGATCGCACTACTGGAGACAATAAAAAATTGCTGGCCTTCCGCAACAGGTCAGGCGTTGTTTCTTTCAAATCGTTTAGGATCAGAGTTGCAAAATGCGGTGTGTTATAGTCATATCTTCTAAAAAAATTATTTGTGGCGCTTCCGGTGTTGTCCAGCCAGTAATTGTATAGCCGATCCGGCAGAATGCAGACTGTATTTGCACGCTGCAGCGCATGGTATACAAACAAAGCGTCTTCTCCGATTTTGATGCCCAGGGGGAACTCTAGCCCCTCAATAACCTCTCGCCGATATAGTTTTGCGCATGCAAAGGTGGGAATCTTTGCATCAAAGAAACGCTCCAAAGCGGTATGGGACGAAAGCACTTCCTTTTTGTCTGTGTTGTTTTTGATGGTTCTTGCCGGATCACTTGCAACTATCTTATAATCCAGTGTACAGATATCCACATTGTTTTGAACCAAATTGTCGTGTAAGCAGGAGAGATACGTGGAATCTACCCAGTCGTCTGCATCTACAAAGGTGACATATTCCCCAGATGCAGCACGCATTCCTGCGTTTCTAGCGTCAGATACTCCGCCGTTGGGCTTGTCGATGATATTAACACGGCTATCGCCGCCATAGGCTTCTTTGCATACGTCAAGGCTTTTATCTTTTGACCCGTCGTTTACAATAATTATTTCAAAATTCCCATAGGTTTGTCCAAGCAAGCTGTCTATACATTTTTGAATCTGCTTTTCTGCGTTGTACATGGGAATAATGATGCTGATCTGCTCGCTTTGCATAGGACTCTCCTTATGGCGCTCCAAATTTTACTTTATTGTATCTTGTAAGGGTGGTTTTGTCAATAGACAGAAATGAAACCTGTCCTGTAGGATCGTGCATGTGTATCAGCATTGTATATTAAATGTAGTGAATACGTAAAGCTTATGTGTTTTTTAGATGTGCTTGAATGGTAGTTTATTTCTCAAATTGTATTTGATGTAAAAAATAAAAAAATTTATTGTATTTATCTGTTAAAACTATCCGTATTGTTAATTTTTTTAAAATAATACGTACAATTTTTTATGAAATTTCTATGAATCTCTTGACAATACTGTACAGAAAAAGTATAATGAAGGTACCAATATTTTAGGAGGTTAGCCCATGAAAAAGCTATTATCGGTTTTTGTGATAGTGGCATTGATGCTGACAAGCCTTACGCCGGCTTTCCTTGTCATTGCTACTGACGACTTGACCGGGGGCGACGAAACGCTTAATTATGACACGTTTACCCTCTACATGGACGAAATTTCTGTGTATGAAGGAGAAACACAGGCAGATGTGGGCCTTTACTGGGGCGGTAACACTGCTGAGATTAATCCCAATGATATTATGGGGTTTGAATTGTATGTTTATTATCCCGCTACTCTGACGTATACCGGGTTCACGACTGGAGAACATTTTCCCACGAGCGCTTGGGAAAACAGTGAAGCTGAGTCTATACTCAATCAGGAAGCGGTAGATGCTTATCCTAATGCGAAAGAAGCTTTTGCTTCCTGTGGCGTAGAGGTTGCTGCAGGCTCTGCGGACAACGGCTATCGCTTTGTAAAGCTGCTTTTGGACCGTGATATGGAGGAAGCGGAATTTTATAATGGCTTGCTGGGCACACTCAGCTTTGACATTGCTTCCGATGCAGAGACTGCTACATATGAAATCGGTCTCGCAACTGAAACTGCTTTGATCACTTCCCTGAGTCCATTGGTGGATGTTGATTTCGCTTTGGAGAACGGTTCTGTTACAATAGCAGAAATACCTACTCCCCCCGAGGCAGAAGCAACCGTGTCTGTAGGTGCTGCTACCGGTAAGACTGGTGGTGAGGTGACAGTTCCTGTAAACTTGGATGTCAATTCCGGCATTTTTATCGCTAGACTGAGCTTGGAGTATGACGCATCTGTATTTACTGTAAAAGAGATCACCGCAGGTGATGTGTTTACTGACCCGAACTATTTCCTTTCCAGTGTAGATCAAGACGGTAATATTATGCTGTACTTTGAATCTGGCGCTGATGCAGATGTAACGGCGACTGGAACACTTGCATATGTAACCTTTACAGTTGCAGGTGCCGATTCGGTAGCAGGCGAGTATGCCATTACTCCTACATATTATGAGATTCTGAATTATGCAGAAGAAGAACTGACCGCTACTATGGTTCCCGGAACTGTAACAATTGAAGTTTCTGATACGATGAAAGTTGAAGTTGCAGCAGTGTCCGGCCCGCGTTTCCAGGAAGTGCAGGTTCCTGTTAGTATCGGTAGAAATACAGAAGGCATCTGGGCAATCCGTGCAGAATATACATACGATCAGACTGCACTTGAGTTTATTGGTGTAGATGACGGTCTGTTTAGCGTCGCTGATGGGTACAGTGAGGCTGATGGCGTGATTACTGTCTTCATCGAAGAAGATGCAATGCAGAACGTGACTGATACCGAAGGCGTTCTGTATACCCTGAAGTTTACTGCTCTGGCAGAAGGTGTTACTCCGGTTACTGTAAATATTCAGGAAGTTATTAACTTGGATGAACAGATTGTGGATTGCCTGGCGATAGATGGTTCCGTAACTGTAACTCCTTGTGAACATATTCATGGTACTCGTGAAGAAGTTACAACACCTCCTACGATGTA
>JAGZAC010000031.1 GCA_018370615.1 Clostridiales bacterium | reverse complement strand
ATCAATTCCCGTATAATACATCACGGTAGAAGCTGTTCCCGGCGTTGGATAAAAATCCTGCACCTGCTCGGGAGACAGTCCGATATGTTTCATATACAGTGCAAGCTCCACTGCATCTGACAACCGGCTGCCCGGGTGGCTGGACATAAGGTAGGGCACCAGATACTGCTCCTTCCCTGCCCTCTCCGTAAGACGGAAAAATTTTCGTCTGAATTTGTCATAAACCGCAATATCCGGTTTTCCCATGCAACTTAGCACATGAGGGGAACAGTGCTCCGGCGCCACCTTCAGCTGACCGCTGACGTGGTCCCGCACCAGCTTCTCAAAAAAGGCGTCGCTTTTATCCTGGAGCATATAATCATACCGAATCCCGCTGCGGATAAACACCTTTTTCACGCCGGGCACCGCCTCCACCGCCTGGAGCAGCTTTATGTATTCGCTGTGGTCTGCGTCCAAATGCTTACACGGCGTAGGCACTAAGCACCGCTTTCCCTGGCATACGCCCCGTTCCAGCTGCTGTCGGCAGGACGGATGGCGAAAATTCGCCGTAGGACCCCCTACATCGTGGATATATCCCTTGAAGTCTGGCATGGCCGCAATGATTTCTGCCTCCCGGACAACGCTTTCGATGCTTCTGCTGCGCACGCTTCGCCCTTGATGGAAGGCCAGGGCGCAGAAATTGCACCCGCCGAAGCAGCCCCGGTTGTGGGTGATAGAAAACCGCACTTCGGATATAGCGGGAACGCCGCCGTCCTTGTCGTACATGGGGTGGGCTGCCCGCATATAGGGCAGGGCATACACCCTGTCCAATTCCTCCCGTTCCAGGGGCGGCATAGGAGGATTCTGCACCAGCATCCGGTCCCCGTAATATTCTGTGATGGCCCGGCCGCTGATGGCGTCATTATTCTTATACTGAATGGCAAAGGCCCGGGCATAGGCCGCCTTGTCCGCCTTCAGCTGATCGTAATCGTAGGTCTCCTCCACTTTCGGATAGTGAATTTCCTCCCCGCTTTTGCAAAGATACGCCGTACCCCGCACATCCCGAATCTTCTTTACGGGAACCCCTTTGTCCAACAGCCGGGCGATGCGCAGAATCGATTTTTCTCCCATTCCGTAGGAGAGAATATCCGCCCGGCTGTCCACCAAAATGCTGCGACGCACACGATCGCTCCAGTAGTCGTAATGGGCAAATCGGCGCAGAGACGCCTCCAGCCCGCCGATAATAATGGGAACATCCCCGTACGCCTCCCGGATTCGGTTGCAGTATACGATTACCGCCCGGTCCGGACGCAGGCCGGCCTTTCCCCCCGGGGAATAGTAATCCGAGGTGCGCTTCTTTTTTGCGGCTGTGTAATGGCACACCATGGAATCGATGTTCCCGCTGGAAACCAAAAACCCCAACCGGGGGCGGCCAAAGGTCTGCATCGCCTGGCAGCTTTTATAATCCGGCTGGGGCAGCATTGCCACAACAAAGCCGGCGTCCTCCAATACGCGGCTGATGATGGCGGCGCCAAAAGACGGGTGGTCCACATATGCGTCCCCGCATACATATACAAAATCCGGCACGTCCCGCCCGGCTGCGTGTACCTCTTCGGGAGTGACCGGCAGAAAATTCATTTTCATTTTAGTTTTATTCCTTATGTTCCAGATGTCTTCGTCTCAGCATCCTTCTTTTTCGTAAAGACAAATACCCGACTGACAATATAATTCAAAATAGTGACAATGACCAGCACCGGCAGGCGGACAATGTTTTCATCCCAGTGGGCAAGCTCTACAAGGGCGGCCAGGCACACGGTCTGCACTCCAAGAGAAAAAAGCCGGCCGGAAACAAATTTCAAAAGCTCTGAAAACATCTCCTTCCCCCGTGCCCGGCTGACAAATACGTACCGCTTATTGGTGAAATAGGCAAACAAAACGGCCGCCATCCAGCTGATGGTCTGCGCAATCAAATAGTGAACGGAAAACAAATTGTACAGAATATAATATACCGCAAGGTCCACAACCGTAGTCAGACCCCCGAAAATAGCGTACAGCAGAAAATGCCGATATTTCGAAAGCAGTCGTCGTATCATGGGCAGTCCTCGCTCCTTTCCCTGCAATTTTTATACAGTGGTTTCTCTAATTATTTTGTACCGTGCCTCCTGCTTTATCCCCCGAAAGGCTCTCCACCGCTGCCCGGTATTCCTCTCGGTCCAGCAGCAGATTTACCGCCGCCAGCAGAGCGGTAGGTGTCATATCCCGGGGAAGAGACAGGCGGGCGCACAGCGCGTTTCTCTTGTCGGCGCTACCCTGTCTTCCGGTGAGCCCGTCGGCGAAAAAGTCCGCCTTTGTAATGGTACCGCGCCGTTCCTGCCGGGCCTCCCCTCGGTCCGCAAATTTTTGAAACATCTCTCGCAGCAGCGCTGCGTCCATCCCCTCTACCCCCAGCGTCCCCGCTTTGGAAGGGGATTTTTTTCGTTTTTCCTTTCCGGTAATTTGCGGAATGTACAAATGATAGATCTTGTCCGGCGGAAGGAAAGACTGCAGGTGGGAGCGAATCATCCCACCCGCTCCGTCGCTGTCCGTCAAAAGAATGATTCCATTTTTCGACAGCGCCCGCAGGAGGGCGCGCTTTTCCTTGTTATTGAATATGCCGAAGCCTTCCGTTGTAAGAATCGTAGCATCAATGATGGAAGCCAGCTTGATTTGGTCGTATTTTCCTTCTACCACCACAGGCAGGGAAATGGGAATTTTATCCACGGTGTATCCCTCCCGCTTTTTTTGTGGGAATTGTGCAGATGACCCGCTCCAGGGCGATATAATCCAGCCTTGTGCTTTTCAGCAGTACGTCCGCCTGCCGGCACCGCACTGCAGCGGCGGCAAGACGGGCAGGCTCCATCCCCCGCACAGCGGACAAATACAGTCCCGCTCGGTAGGTATGCATCTTCAATGCGGACGCAACGCCGGCCTGATCGTAGCCTGCAGCGGCCAGGCGGCTGACTGTCAGCATATCGCAGATAGCTCTGGATACAGACGCCAGTGCCGCCACAGCGCTGATTTGATTCTTTTTATAATAGGAGAGCACGGAAAGGGCCCGACCCCTGTCCCCGGCCAGCACAGCATTTGCCAGCGCAAAGGCGTCCTCCTCCCCGGCAGCGGCAGTCACAGAATTTACCTGTTCTGTCCCGATTTCCGACAGCCCGTTTGCCAGGGCATAGGCCGCCAGCTTGTCCAGCTCGCCGGACAACACGTACATGTTTTTTCCACACCGCTGGAGGATGGCGTCCCCCGCTCCCTCTCCCAGAGTGACGCCGGAGCGGCCCAGCCGGCGATCCATCCATTTTTTCATCTCTGCCGGCCCATAGGGCGCCAGGTCCACCATGGTACAGACCGTCTCCAGCTTTTTATAAAGAGGTGAAGGCTTTCCCCGACCGGGCTTGCCCGGATCAAAGCCCCCGGCGGGAGGTACTACCAGGCATACGGTACTTTCCGGATCCACCCTTCCCAATATTTCTATCAGTCGTTTTTGTTCGGCAGCTCCCAGAGCACTGAGATTGGCCATATATCGGATAAACACCCTGCCGCCCATTACAGGAAGGGCGAGAACAGCTTCCTCCAAAACGTCCAAATCGGGGGCGTCTGCGCCCATAGTATAGCTGTTGAAGGCGGCCAGCGTCTCATCTCCGGACAAGACCTGGGTCTGGACACGGCCCACGTAAAACTGTTTTAGGTAATCTTCCTCGCCATACAGAAGATATGCGCCGGCCAGTCCGGTTTTCATCTCCCGCCGAAATGCCGCTTCCGTCATGCTCTCCGCCTCCTTTTTGGTATAGTATGATATGCTCAGGAAAGACAACCCCTCCGTCAGCTTCGCTGACACCTCCCCTTACACAGGGGAGGCTTAGATTGGGTGCAGGCTCCCTTGTGGGGAGGCTTAGGTTTGTGCGGGCTCCCTTGTGGGGAGATGCGCAGCATCTCCGGGGGCATGGCTCCGCGTAAGCGGAGTCTGAGGGATTGTTCCTCTTTACAACCCCTCCGCCGCAACACAGTTGCGGCACCTCCCCTTACACAGGGGAGGCTATATTTTAAAGCTCTTAGTGCAAGCCTCCCTTGTGCAAAGGGAGGTGGCACGGCGAAGCCGTGTCGGAGGGATTGTCAAAATAAAACAATCCTCCTGTCAGCGTTGTCGCCTCCCAAAAAGCTGCAATTCAGCCAGCCTTACGCATGCTCCGGACGCACACGGATGGTCATTTTCGTGCGCTGGGCAATCATTCCCCGGAGCTCCACCAGATAATCCAGCCGTAATATGCCACCGCCGGAATGGATTTTATTTTCAATTTTCCTCCCAATTACACACATATCCATTTTGCCGTAGGAAGTATCATAGACACTGTACTGCCGGGCGCCTTCTTCTATCGTAAATGCTGTACGTATGGCACCGGTCCGACTGATAGCCACAGGGCCCTTCTCCCCCGGCGGGAAGGTAAGGCTCACCTGAACAGGCGGTGTGTTTTCTTTCTCGTCCAGCTGCTCCAGATAGGAGAGCTGCAGCATGCCGTCCTCACGAGAAAGTCTTCCCTCGCTGACGATCACATACTGGCCGATCGTTTCTGCTGAGTCCTGAGAGGCTTCCAAACATATTTCTTCATCTGAAGTTTCGCTGACGACTACATCTATTTCGGCCGGTAATATGGGCAGCGCAAAAAGGCTGGTGTCCTCCAATTCCCGCTGGATACTGTTGATTTCTATTATGACCTTTTCCCCCTGAGAATCTCCAGGGGTATCTTTGTTCTCATACTCATAGATTGGCACAGAATCCCCTCCCTTTTTGGAAGTTTCAAAAACCATGACAGCCGGAGAAGTCTCCGGCTGTCACCATTTTTCATAGGATACCACATTTTTGTCTCTATTGCAAGAGCATCTGTCAAAATTTTTCCCACGCCATTACGGGAAGTAGGGAGTTTCGTTGGACGTATACCCATCTGGCATCACATAGGGACGGATATACTGGATGGTGAAGTCTATGCCCCAGGCGCCCTTTGCATCCTTCCAATATTCCGAGTGAGGCTCGATGGACAGCATGCCGTCATACCCCTTAGTATACAGCATATCCATTACGGCGCCCCAGTTGGTCTGATCCAGTCCTGCCGGAGGATCGTCATACCGCTTGCCGTCTATGTACAAGGACCCCTTGATGTGGAAATGGACAACCTTGTGGCCCCAGTCCCGCAGCTCCCGCAGGTAATTTTGGTCGCCGCCGTGGGCGAAGCAGTGGGACACATCATATTTGATGCCCAGCTCCGGCAGGGAGCCCAAGACAATTTCCCACGCCTTATCCTCGTATACAAAGTTATTCCAGCCGCAGTTGTATACGGCGATTTTCACGCCCTTCGGTCTGGCAAAGTCGAGAAGCTTTCCGAAATACTCAATGGCCCGCTGGCAGTTTTCGTAATAGGACAGCCCCTCCGTCCAGTTACAGCCGGTGTTGAAGATGGGACAGCCCATAATGGAGGCTGCCTCGATGATGTCCTTGTCCTCCTGCAGGGCCTTTTCAATGATATTTCCCTTCTCGTCCAGACGGGTTGCGCCCCAGCGCCCTGTAGAGCCGACGGGAATGCCGTATTTTTTGCTAAGCTGGGCTACCTGCGGCGCCTTCTCCAAAAAAGCTTTGCTGTCGCTGTAATAGTTCACGCAGAACTCGATGGCCTCCAGGCCCTTTTCCTTTACGTACCGGAAGCCGTCCTCGCTCCAGTCGTTGATGATTCCAAGTTTCATATATTCCTCCTTTAATATTAGGTGCGAATTTGTCCGCTGCCACTGACAATATATTTTTCCGTGGTCAGCGCCGCTAGGCCCAGCGGGCCTCTTGCGTGCAGCTTTTGAGTGGCGATGCCTACCTCCGCTCCCAGACCGAAGCAGCCGCCATCCGTAAATCGGGTGGACACATTTACATATACGCAGGCAGATTCCACCGCACCAGTAAAATAAGACGCTGCTTCCATATCCTTTGTGACAATGGCCTCACTGTGGTTGGTGCTGTATCGGTTGATATGCGACACCGCCTCTTCGATGGAATCCACTACCTTCACCGCTACAATCAGATCGTCATATTCCGTAGCCCAGTCCGCCTCGTCTGCCGCCTTCCCTTGGATATACTGGAGCGTGACGGGACAGCAGCGCAGCTCTACACCCCGGCTCTCCAGTTCTTCCTGCAGGCGGGGCAGCAGCGCAGGGGCCATATCCCGGTGAATCAGAATTGTTTCTATAGCGTTGCATACAGAGGGACGGGAGGTTTTCCCATTGATAGCGATGGACACCGCCATATCTTCGTCCGCATCTGAATGCATATACAAATGGCAGTTGCCCGCCCCCGTTTCGATAACGGGGACTTTTGCGTTTTCCACCACGTTTTGGATAAGCCCTTTCCCTCCCCGGGGAATGAGCACATCGATTAGACCGCGCATTTCCATCAGAGCCGCAGCCCCCGCCCGATCCGTAAAGGGAAGCAGAGACACGCAAGCCTGGGGCAGGCCGTACACGGCCAGGGCCTGTCTTGCCGTTTCCACGATGGCTGTATTGGAGCGGATGGCCTCCTTCCCTCCCCGGAGTACAGCGGCGTTTCCGCTTTTGATGCACAGTCCGGCAATATCCGCGCTTACATTGGGACGGGATTCAAAAATTACACCTACCACGCCCAGGGGCACCCGGATGTGCTTGATTTCCATGCCGTTGGGCCGGGTCTGCACCGTTCCCAGCCCGATTGGGTCGTCCTGCATCACCAGCGCCTCCATGGCGCGGGCGATCTCCTCCAGGCGGTCCGGCGTAAGGAGCAGCCGGTCCATCATAGCACCGGAAAGACCGCTATTCCGGGCCGCTTCCATATCCTCCGCGTTGGCGGAGAGGATGTTTTCCGCATTTTTTCGAAGAAGCGCAGCAAAGGCAGTGAGCACGCCGTTTCTCGTCTCGCCGTTGGCGCGGGCCAGTGCGGGAGCGGCAGCTTTTGCTTCCTTGCACAGCGCTTTTACTTTTTCATAAAGTTCATCCATTGTTTCGACCATACTTTTCTGTAAATTTGTGGGGGATTGTTACAACCCCTCCGTCAGCTTCGCTGACACCTCCCCTTACACAGGGGAGGCTTTAATCTACCTTAGGCTCCCTTGTGCAAAGGGAGCTGTCTGCGTTAGCAGACTGAGGGATTGTCTCATCTTTACTATTAACAACCCCTCCGCCGCAACTACGTTGCGACACCTCCCCCCTCCCAGGGAAGGCTTAGGTGGGTAGGCTCCCTTGTGTAAAGGGAGCTGTCGACGTAAGTCGACTGAGGGATTGTCTCTCTAAGTTATTAACAACCCCTCCGTCAGCTTCGCTGACACCTCCCCTTACACAGGGGAGGCTTTTACGCCCTAGCCGTGACGGAGGGGTTGGCATGTATCCCCTTCATTTTGCAGCTGCAAAATACGTTCCAATCTTCTTTCCGTCAATAATACTATACAAAATGGACGGGTCCTTTCCACTGAGCAGCAGCATGGGAATCCCCGCAGCACCGGCAATTTCCGCAGCCTGCAGCTTCGTTTCCATGCCGCCGGTCCCAAAGGCGCTCCCGGCACCACCGGCTGCCCGACGGATCTCGTCAGTGATTTTGTCTACCCGGGAGATCAGCTTCGCGTCTGGGTTTTTTCTGGGGTCGCTGTCGTACATGCCGTCTACATCAGAGAGATTCACCAAAAGATCCGACTCACACACAACGGCCACGTAGGCGGACAAAGTGTCGTTGCCCTTAAACTGAATTCCTTCGCTGCTGATGGAATCGTTTTCGTTGACGATGGGCACACAGCCGAAGGCCAGCAGTCGGGAAAAAGTATTTTTGATCAGCCGCAACCGATTTTCATCGTCCACTACGTCCTTCGTCATAAGGATCTGCCCTACCGAATAACCATACATCGCAAACAGTCGCTCATACATACGCATGAGCTCTGTCTGTCCCACCGCCGCCAGCGCCTGCTTTTCCTCCAGAGGACGGGGGCATATCTCCATGCCCAGCTTGGCCGTTCCCGCCGTTACTGCGCCGGAGGACACCAGCACCACTTCCCTTCCGGAATTTTTAATATCCGAGAGGGTACGGACCAGCGTTTCCATGCGTCGGATATTGAGCCGGCCCGTTTTTGCATGGGTCAAAGTAGAAGACCCAATTTTGACAGTAATCCGGCGGCATTTTTGCACGTTGTCCATGAAACTATAAAAATCTCCGTTTTTGAAAAAAATTTACGAAATCGTATTCAATTTCTCCCGATAATATATTATAATGGAATGAATACATATATTCCGGGGTTTCTGACAGAGGAAAACCGCATCCGGCACCCTGTAATTATGTTTATTATAGCATGGTTTGCTGAAATTTCAAGAAAAACCGGTAAAAATTTAAAGGACGGACAGATTTATGGACAAGAAAAAATATGAGGTTTCCATCGCGGATGTAGAAATGGCGATTCTTTCCGATGAGCGGGAAGATTTTGTAATGCGGCTGGTAAACGATTTGGATCAGAAAATCCGGCAAATCACTATCTCCAGCAAGCGCTGTTCTAAGCTGGATGCAGCAATTTTGGTGGCCTTGGACGTAAGCAGTGAAAAGCTGAAGGCGGACAAGCGCATCCGCAACCTGGAGGCGCAGATTGGGCTGTATGATGCAAACCTGCGCCGCCTGCGGGAGGAAAACGCAAAGCTAAAGGAAGCCATGCTCCAGGGAAAAGCGGCAGAGCAGGAAGAGACAGAGGCAAAGGCAGAGGAAACGGAGGAAGTTTCCGATGCACAGCAGCTGGAAATGACGCAGATGGACACTGCCGCGGAAGAAGCAAAAGAAGAGACAAAAGAAGAAGCTCCCGCAACCAGCAGAGGGGACAAGCTGCGCCAGATTGAAAATCTGCTGCGGGGCAAAAGCAACGGATAAATGAAAAAAGCCACCCCGGAACTGCTCGCTCCTGCCGGGAGCATGGCCGCTTTGGAGGCCGCCATCGACGGGGGCGCCGATGCGGTATATTTCGGAACAGATGCCTTCAATGCCAGAATGCGGGCCGACAACTTCCGAGATGGGGAACCAGAAGCGGCGCTGGCACTGTGCCGCGCCTTCGGGGTCCGGGCATATATCACTCTGAATACCCGACTCTTGGACCGGCAGCTGCCGGAGGCACTGCAGCTGGCCTGCCGGCTTTGGGGCGCCGGAGCAGACGCATTTATTGTAGCGGACGCAGGCCTGGCGGCAGCGCTGCGGGAGCAAATTCCCGGCGTTGTGCTCCATGCCAGCACCCAAATGTCCGGTCACACAGAATACGACGCCGCAGCGCTAAAAGAGGCGGGATTTTCCCGAATGGTCTGTCCCAGAGAGCTTTCGCAGGCTTCCCTGGCACGGCTGTGCAGCCGCTCTCCCATCCCGATCGAGATGTTTGTCCATGGGGCCCACTGTGTGTCCTTTTCCGGACAATGTCTTATGAGCGCAGTGATGGGCGGCAGAAGCGGCAACCAAGGCTCCTGCGCCCAGCCCTGCCGGCTGCCCTACACCCTGCGGGGGAAAAAGGGGTATCTCCTGAGCCTGCGGGATTTGTGTCTGGCGGCGCATATTCCCCAGACCCTGGAGCTTGGCGTCTCCAGTCTGAAAATCGAGGGGCGGCAGAAATCTCCGGAATACGTACACACCGTAGTTTCCATCTACCGGAAGCTGCTGGACCAGCGGCGAGCAGCTCGTCCAGACGAGCTGGACACGCTGCAGGCGGCATTCAGCCGAAGTGGATTTACAGACGGATACTTTACTGGCACCTATCAAAACATGCTGGGTGTGCGCACTCTGGAAGAATTCCACAGAAAGCAGCAGGCGGCCTACGCCGGCCTTTCCCGGCGTGTACCTTTAGACATTTCCCTGACCATCCAGACAGGAGAGCTCGCGGTACTGACCGCAGTCTCTCCGGAGAAAACCGTCACCGTCTGCGGGGATGAGACGCTTATGGAAGGAGACGTACCTCCTCCCGACGAGACGTCTGCCTGCAAAAATGCAGGCCGGCTGGGAGGCACGCCTTTTCGACTCGATGCTTTCCATTATCAATCAGACGGAAAAGCCCTGTTCACCTTGTCCATGCTGAACCGGCTGCGCCGGAAGGCTGTAGAGGCGCTGCTGGCCCCGCCGGTGCGGGAGCGGACAGGTGCTGTGCAAAAAGCGGATATACCTTTTCATGGAAACAAGAAGCCGGTGTTTACCGCATCATTTTTGTCTCCCGGACAGGTAACACCCCTGGCGCAAAGATTTTTCAGTGAAATTTATTTGCCCTACACAGCCCCCCTGGAGGGAGCCGGGATAGAGCTTCCTCCCATCCTTCTGGGAGAAGATTTTGAAAAGATATGGCAGACGGCAGAGGGGGCGCCCTATGTGCTGGTGCACACGCCGGGGCAGCTTTTGGAAGCGGTGCGGCGGGGAATTCCTGCACGGGCATCGATTCGGTTTAACGTATACAACAGCCGTACCGCGGGTGCGCTTGCGGCAGCCGGTGCGGCGGGAGTCGATCTCTCGCCGGAGCTGTCCCTGCCCCAGATGCGGGATCTGCAAAGCCCCGTACCCAAGGGCGCGGTCGTATACGGCCGGCTTCCCCTGATGCTCACCGTCCGGTGCGCGCTGTCCGACGGCGGCAGTCGGTGCGGAAGCTGCGGAGGGAACCTTGTAGACAGAAAGGGGGCAGCCTTTCCGGTGACGGAAACGGACCGCTGCGGAAACATCATATGGAACAGCGTACCTATTTATATGGCAGACCGGCTGGATGCAGTGCGCGCCGCAGGAATTGTCCGGATGCATTTTCTGTTCACTACAGAAAGCGGCAGCGAATGTGACCAAGTTATCCGGGCATATGAGGCGGGTACTGCACCCGCGGGGCAGATTCTCCGAATGAAGAAGTAGGTACAACCCCTCCGTCGACTGCGTCGACACCTCCCCTTACACAGGGGAGGCTTGAAGATAAAATAGTGTCGACAGGATCGCGCATCTCCCCACAAGGGAGCCTAAGGTAGGTTAAAGCCTCCCTTGTGTAAAGGAAAGCGACTTGCCGCAGCTGCCACTAAATGAAGCCTCCCCTTTTTTATAAAGGGGAGGTGGCAGCGAAGCTGACGGAGGGGTTGTCACAAACTCTCACTTAAAATTTATAAAAAATGAGGTTTTTAGGCAATGGAGGAAAAAAACATACTTCTTCGGGTAAAATACTTACAGCCGGATATGGAGCCACTGTGTTATGTGGCCGGCAAATCAGACTGGATTGATTTGCGCATCGCTCAGACGATATCTATGAAGGCGGGAGAGTTTCGTCTCCTTCCCCTGGGGGTGGCGATTGCCCTGCCCCAGGGATATGAAGCCCACATTGTGCCCCGTTCCTCCACCTTTAAAAAT
>JAGZAC010000030.1 GCA_018370615.1 Clostridiales bacterium | reverse complement strand
CCCGAAGACTCAGGGTTGGGCATGGAAATCATGTCTTTATATTCTGGCTTCAAAAGATCATCGTAAGACGCGGGAATGGGGAGATCCGCTTCTTCCAATGCATCACGATTGATGATAATACATCCGCTCATCCGGATCCAGGGAACATACCGGTGGCTTTCCGGCACAAGATCCTCTGTATAAACAGAAAAATCTACAATATCATCCAGCGTACATACGGTGTCTCCCAGCATCTGCAGATAGGAAGATTCCAGCTCCAAAATGATATCGCATTCTGTATCCTGTCCCTCTGCCTTCAGCTTCGCAGCAAGATCTCCTGTGGTATAGTATTCCAGTCTGATATCGTACTCCGGAAATTCTTCCTTGAGCATATTCAGGACAAATTCGTTTCGATAATCCTCAGCAGACGAATAGATGATCACCTGATCATCATCCGCGACCCCGCCGCTCTTCCCACAGGCAGCAAACGACAGCAGAATCATAAGAATCCCCATTGCAAAGGTCCAAATTCGAACAGCAGTTTTTTTCATAGCACAATACCTTTCTTTTTTATGGATTTCTATATGAATATTTGAACAAAAAAATGCAAAAAATTCTATATCACTGTGTTTTTTTGTTCATATTTTCTTTACTATACGCTATAAACGAACATTTGTCAATACATATTCCTATAATATTTACGAAACAAAAGCTTAAGATTTGTTTAAAATGTGAATTTTGTATTTACAACAGACTGTTCTTATGATAAAATAGCGTTCGAGTGTATGATTCTGTCGCTTTATCGGCGGCCAGCAAATCTTATTTTTATGTGTTTTATGCGGAGGTCCCTTATGGAAATGGAAAAAGATAAGGAAAATGATACTGAAAATTTTTCAAGTATTGAAAATAACATTTCCACAGAAAATCAACTCGAAACTCACCACCCCAAAAAATCTAAAAAGAAAACCTTCAAGGAAAAATGGAAGGACCTGACGCGGGAAAGGCGTTCCTGGAAAATTCGTCTTTTGATCGCCCTTCTTGTATCTTTCTCCTTTGCATACACGCTGACAGTTTTCGGGCCCTTTGAGCTGTATCTCCCCAACATGAGCTATTATACATTTTCCTTTATGGAGCTTGTGCTGCCCATGATTTTGGTCGGTATCGGAACAACTGCAGTGCTAACGCTAATTTTGATGCTCCTGCGAGGAAAATTCTTCACCTGGGGTGCGTCGGCCGTTTTCTCCACCACTGTCTGCGCATACATCCAGGGGAACTTTTTGAATCTGGATTTGGGTGCGCTGGACGGGACGGCAATCGCCTGGGAAACCTTTACTATGGCCATGCTGGTCAACTGCATCGTATGGGCTGTTATTTTTTTGATTCCTTACATTGTAGCCTATTTTAAACCGAAGTTCTGGCGCCGGGCATTGGTTTTCCTGTCTGCACTACTGATTGTCATGCAGTCTGTTGCACTAGGGTTCCTTCTTATAAAAAATGATTTTATAGGAAATGTTACCAACGGATATCTTTCCAAGTCCACTATTTATGAGCTCTCTCCGGAAAACAATGTGGTAGTTTTCCTCTTGGATCGATTTGATCAATTTTATTCTGAAGAGGTTCTAAATACTAGGCCTGAAATAAAAGAGGGGCTTTCCGACTTTGTCTATTATGACAATGTGTGCGGATCCTACTCTCGAACCTTTCCTGCTGTAACATATCTGCTTACTGGCGTTCCTTGTAAATATGACATACCTGTCACCCGATATTTCCGAAAGGCCTGGACGGAAGGAACTTTTCTAAAGGACATCAAGGATGCCGGTTATCAATCCAAAATATATACCGACGTCAATTATGTAATAAAAAATGTAGATTACGCTACGGATAAAATTGACAACATCGGCAAATATCCGCAAAAAACGGATACCTGGCGAATGATCAAAGCCATGCTGACTTTGTCCGCTTACCGGTATACACCTATTGCCATGAAGCCCTTTTTCTGGCTGTATTCCGGGGATTTGGAAAACATTACCTCTGTAGATGCGGACGTCTCCGATAAATATCTGACGGACGATGCCGGATTTTGGAGAGGGTTAAAAACAGACAAATTGAGCATTAAAGAAGACAGCAAAGGTTCCTTCGTCTTTTATCATCTGCGCGGGGCGCATGATCCCTATGTAATGGATGAAAATGGAAATACACCGGAAGGAGGAACCGGGGGAGCCAGTGGATGGAATGCGTATCCGCAGATTATTGGAAACATGAATATGATTCTGGAATATATCCAGCAGCTGAAGGAAAAGGGATTGTATGAGGACACCACTATTATCATTACCGCAGATCATGGTTATACCGGCACCCTGGAAGAACTGGATTTCCCTAGAGCACTTACATTGATGGTAAAGCCCAGAGGAGCAAACGCAGGCGAACCTATACAATATAATTCCGCTCCTCTCACGCCGGAAAACATTCAAGCTACCATCCTGCGGGACCTTGGAATTGACTATGAAGCATACGGACAAGCAGTGGATGAAGTACCAGAGGACGCCCAAATCACGCGATATTTTTATATGAGTGGCTCTGATCCCTTAAATATCAAGCGGGATTATAACTTGGTCACCTATAAAATTGAAGGAGATATAAAAGATTTCTCCAACTGGTCCATCGAATCGAAGGAACGTATCAGATATCCGTTCTACGATGCTGACTTGAGCAATGAATGATAATAAATTTGAATTTGAGAGCGAAAAGAGAAAGAGAAAGGATAAAAAAATGAAAAAGCTTGCCGCCTTTTTGACCTTTTTTGTACTGTCCATGATGCTTTGCATCACATATGCAATGGCATATATCGATCCCTCGGCCATGACATATATTATCCAAATCGTTGCCGGTGTTGTAATTGCCGCAGGCGCCGCAGTCGGATTTTATTGGAGACGGATAAAACGCGCTGTGCGGAGAAAGAAAAGCAAAAACATATATGACGAAGACGATGACGATGAGGAGGACGATGAAGACGAATGAGTTTTCTGCATGCAGAAAATAAGTCTTCCAAAACAAAAAAACACTCTGGGCGGGGTTTGAATTGGAAATGGCTGCTGATTCCGGCATCTGCTCTGGTTGCAGCCATACTTTTAAATACGCTATGTATCATTTGCGCCATCGTCCCCTCTGGTTCCATGGAAAATACAATAGAAGAAGGCTCTCTCATCATTGCAAATCGGCTAGCGTATTGTAAAAGTTCTCCCGCACGTGGAGATGTGGTTTTGTTCTACCATGAAGAACTGGGCACATCTCTGATAATGAAACGGATCATCGGCCTGCCCGGGGAAACTGTCGAAATTCGCGCCGGGCAGGTTTATATCGACGGGGCTCCGCTAGCGGAGCCTTACGTGACAGGCGAAACGAGTGACTTTGCTTCTGTTACCGTTCCAAAAGGACACTACTTTGTGCTGGGGGATAACCGGGAGCATTCATATGATGCAAGGTTTTGGGAGGAGCCCTTTGTTTCTGCAGATGAAATCCGTGCCCGTGCGGCTATTGTGCTGTTTCCCTCCTTTAAGGAGATAGAATAAAAAACATGTACAATCCCCCACCCGCTAACGCGGGATGCCCACGGAGATGTTGCACATCTCCCCACAAGGGGGCCTTAGAATGATATAATGATGCAAACATGCCCTCGGAGGTGCTTTGCACCTTCCCACAAAGGCCTGCGTAATTTCAGCCTCCCCTGTGTAAGGGGAGGTGGCTTGCCGTAGTCAAGTCGGAGGGGTTGTAAAGAGGAACAATCCCCCAGCCTCCGCATATGCGGAGGCATGGCCCCCGGAGGCGCTTTGCGCCTTCCCACAGGGAGCCATATAGAAGCCTCCCCTGTGCAAGGGGAGGTGGCTCGCCATAGGCGAGACGAAGGGGTTGTTTAATACAATTCCCCTACAATATAAAACAGACAGAAAACAAAAATAAATCTCCGGAGAATCCAATGGAAATCATAAATACGATTATCGGTACTCCTCTAGGCTATCTCATGTGGCTGTGTTACAAAATATTCAGCGATTACGGCGTCGCTATTATTTTCTTTACCCTGCTGACCAAAGTAATCATGTTCCCCATTTCCCTGCTGGTACAAAAGAACTCTATCAAAATGGTGAAAATGAAGCCGGAGTTGGATGCACTGAAATATCAGTACATCGACGATCAGGACGCTTTTGTTGACGCCCAGGCTGCGCTCTACAAGCGGGAGAAATACAGTCCCATGGCAGGCGTGTGGCCTCTGCTGCTGCAAATCCCAATTATCCTCGGATTGATTGACGTGGTCTACAAGCCCCTCAAACATCTGCTCCACCTTCCGGCAGACGTAATCAATGCCTTTACTGCAAAGGCTGGGGAAATTCTTGGGATGACCGATCTGGGCTCCTCTCCGCAGCTGCGGGTAGTGGAGCTGCTTTCCAACCCGGACAACATACCGAAATTTATGGATTTGCAGGACTCTCTGTCCGGAGTAGACGTTGCCGCCGCTATTGACTCCATCCGCAGTGTCAATATGAATTTTCTGGGAATCAATCTGGCACAGACCCCCAGCATTACCGTACTGAATATTTTGTTCCTTGTGCCGATTCTAGCGGGGCTGAGTGCTCTTGTCATGTGCGTAATCCAAAACAAAATCAACGTACTGCAGATAGAACAAAGCAAGCTGTCCCAATGGGGGATGACGATTTTTATGATCGCCTTTTCCACATACTTTGCCTTTATCGTCCCTGCAGGCGTGGGTCTGTACTGGATGTGGGGCAATTTGTTCTCCATCGGCGTCATGTTCCTTGTGAATAAGATTTACAATCCCAAAAAATACATCGATTACGCAGCCCTGGAAGAATTGAAGCAGCAAACAGCTGCAAATAAGGAAAAGGTAAAGCGCAATAAAAAGCTTGCAAAAAAATACTACAAAGCCTTCTGCCGCCCGGAAAACATAGAAAAAATGAAGCTGATGTTTTACGCAGAAGGCGGCGGCTATTACAAATATTTTGCAAGCATCATCGAAGCAATTCTTGCCAAATCCAAACTGAAGATTCATTACGTAACCAGTGACCCCGAGGACCCCATCCTAAGCACAAAAGAAGAACGGATCATCCCTTATTACGTAGATGAAACAAGACTGATTTCCCTTATGATGAAGGTAGAGGCAAAGATGGTCGTAATGACCACGCCAGACCTGGAAAAATACCACATCAAGCGTTCACGGGTGCGTAAGGATGTGGAATATGTCTATGTGGATCACGGATGTTCCAGTTTGAATTTAACATACCGCACCGGCGCCTTTGATTATTTCGATACGATTTTTGCAGTGAGCGAAACACAGGCAGCAGAGATCCGCGCCATCGAAAAGCTGCGCGGCACGCCGGAAAAGAAAATTGTCAACGTGGGATATGGGCTGCTGGACAACATGATTGCAGCATACCATGCCAGCGAAAAAACAGAAAACGAAAAGAAAACCATTTTGATCGCGCCTTCCTGGCAGTATGACAATATCATGGACAGCTGTCTGGATGACATGGTAGAGAGTCTGTACGGTTCCGGGTATCGAATCGTCATCCGTCCCCATCCTCAATATGTGCGCCGATTCCCCTTGAAGATAAAAGAGGTACTCAACAAATACGAGGACCGTTTCAGCGATGATTTTATTATTGAAACGGACTTTTCCTCCAATGTGACTGTATATACAGCCGATCTTTTGATCACCGACTGGTCGGCAATTTCCTTTGAATTCAGCTTTACCACCAACAAGCCTACTCTCTTTGTCAACACCAAAATGAAGGTGGTAAATAAAGCCTATAAAAAAATTGACATCGTTCCTTTTGACATCACCGCAAGAGACCAAGTAGGCCGTTCCATTGAAAAGGAAGAAGTAAAGAATATTGCTACCACCGCAAAGGAGCTTTTGGAAAACCAAGGCGCATATGCTGCACAAATTGAAGAACTGAAAAATTCTTACTTTTTCAACTTGGGACACAGCGGCGAAGTCGGCGCAGATTACATCATCAGCCGTCTGACAAAAAAGAAAAAGGCCAAAAAGGAAGTTCCCCCGCAGTCAACCTGACAATCACTGATTTACTCTCCTGTATGGAGACTCTATCATATCAAGACAATCCCCATCTGCTAACGTCAAAGAGCCCCCTTTACACAAGGGGGCCCTTTTCCTCTTAGCCTCCCCTGTGCAAGGGGAGGTGGCACGGCATAGCCGTGACGGAAGGGTTGTCAATAGAACAATCCCCCAGCCTCCGCATATCGGAGGCATGGCCCCCGGAGGTGCTTTGCACCTCCCCACAGGGGCCTTTTCCTCCTAGCCTCCCCTTGTGTAAGGGGAGGTGTCAGCGGAGCTGACGGAGGGGTTGTAAAAGCATTCTCAAGCTACTCTGTCATCTCAGTCCAACCGTATACTCCAGGTTCCCATACGTTTCCGTCCACTGTGGAAATCCAATGCTTTTCCATATGACTGACCTTATCCCAAAGGGTATACGCATCGTGTGCGCCTAACGGCTGTGACCATGCAGGCCACGGGTCGCCGGGATTTCCAATTGGGGTCCACAGGGAGGCGGCAGCTTCCGGTGTCCAGTCCTGCTGAGAAGTATGCTCTTGGATACATCTGTACAAAGTATGACGAAACGCGCAAATTTGTCCGACTTTATATGAAACAGAAGCCTTCCACTCTGCAAATGCTTCCCCGTGCTCCATTATCGTGGCATCGTCTAAAAGCTGGGCCTGTGCAAGGGTCACAAAAGCAATAGACGCTGTATTTAATATTTTAGGTGTATCCTCCTGCCACAGCAGTGTTACGGTAGGCCGGTCAATGGGCGCTCTCCCATCTACATGATAAATTTCTCCGTCCAAAACAACACCTTGACCCTCTGACTCGCCGCAGCTGACATAAATGCCATTGTCCTGCAGCTTAACCCATTGCAGTTGTTCTGCAATCCGTTCTTTTCCATCGATCCATGTATGATACATATTTTCTCTCCTCTCTTAATTAAATACAGAATCCAAAGCAAATTCCAAGGGCGGAATCCGCCTTGATAATACCGAATCCTCCGCCAGCATCCACATACACATAATCGGTTGTGCTTGCGGCTGCAGGCGAACGTGTCCACCAAGTCGCCGTAGACCCTGCGCCATTGCTCATCGACTTGATCCGGCTGCTGTTGTCAGTGAAAATAGGATACTTATACCCCTCTCCCGGAACTGCCAGCGTAGTATTTCCGAAGCATTCTACTTGGGAAAATAAAAACAGAGACATGTTATCCGTACGAATCACCTGGCTGCCACCACCTGAAGATGTTTTCTTCTTTACCGGCTGAATCAATGGCCGAAGGCTGGCCGGCAGCGCATTCCAAATCTCAGATTCCAGCTGATCGTAGAAGCAGCTGCCAATAAAACTTCCGACATTGGTACTTTCGGCCTCCATATATCTGCTGATCCCCATAAGATTCTTAAGGCCAAAGGTGATGCCCGCCTTGCCGGTTCCGCTTGCAAGATCGTCATGTTGAAAATCATAAATCTGCAGCGTCACCTCTCCAAAGGAACCAAGAGATAAAGTTTTCTCATCTCCCACTTGCCAATAACGAGACGCCATCCCCAAGGAACTGGCCACTGCGATTTCCTCCCACGTGTTTTCTGCAAGCACATTAAAGTACCCGTGACAAATTCCGTTTTTTTCTGTTATGGTAAAGCTCTTTGTATATCCGTCGCAGCTGATCGTAAGTGTCTCGCCCACTTCTGCCATACCTATGGTAATATCCAGACAAGCCGGCACAACATCAGAAAAAGATGAAATCCCTGCTCCGGAAGCTGTAAATGTTTTTCCTGCAAAATGCGTACCAAAGGTCAGAATAAACAGAGTTTTGTTAATGGAGGCAGGATTGAGTAGCTGCCATGCACTTCCGTCAAATACGAACAATGCCCGCATCTGCCCCGGAATCGCATCCACATCCAAATTACTGCTGCCATTATATTTGATTGGATAAGAACCGGTACTGTTGACGTTCAAGCTGCGTGCAGAACCGGAAACTGAAACTGCCCCGTATTGGAAAAATACAGTTACAAGAACACCGGACTTCAGGGCAAATCCGCTGCCCACCTCGACCGTCTTTGTAGAGTGAGATGTGTCTGAATAACATACACCGTAAAACGCACCCCTGCCAGTATTGGCCGCACTGTTCCATAGGGTCCGTTCCGCACTGGTGATATGTATATCCTCGTCTTCCGTATGGGCTTCCAGCGTCTGACGTACCAAACCGGATGTGGGCGGCAAGTAATAGTTCTGTGTAATGTCCGTATTGTTTGTGCGGTCACGTGTATATATGTCGTACGTGTGTGTACTTGGATAATATCGAATAACATATGCAATTGCTCTCTGATCCGTTGTCACAGGGCCGCCAAACACGTAGTCATAGTAATTGTTGCTCGACGTCTTCGATCCCCGTGTAAGCAGGGTATATATACTGCCCCCATTTCGCAAAACCACGTTTGGAGCATCCTCTGGATCGTCCTCATCATGAAGCACGCTGAGCAGAGTCATATTTCCCGGATCGTTTTCCACGTAATCCAAAACTTTTACAGCGTCTTGCTTTTTGTTCCACTGTGTTCGCTCCCAATCTGTAATCAGAGCGTCAGTCCCTCTTTCGTCCAGCTCCAGAATCGCATCGGATCCCTGCTGTGACAATTCCTTATACGTTGTTTCCGTTTCCATTTGTTAAAAGCTCCTCTCTAATACATAAATATTGTAATACATTATTGCTTGACTTCATTGCCAGCGGCACTCCTGCAAGGCACAGCATCTTCAGCTTTCCCTTTACGCCGTCGATCACCTGCTTTAGGTCCGTGCAGAATCGAATCCATCGGTTGATTTCCTCCCGCACCGGCGTCACCTCATGATATTCTTTGTGTGCCCCATAGTACGGACTAATCCAGTCGATCCCTGCCGCAACAATATCAATACTGCGTTCCAGCGCGTTGAGCTTATCCTTGATTCCCCGAATATCGGTGCCAAATCCGCCGGAAAAATCGATTTCTTCCAAGGGCTCCATATTCTCATATCCATAGGCGCCCACAAGCTTGTCCCGAATATATAGCAGATTGGAATACACAGCCGCAGGTATCTGATAGTCCCATCGGCTGCCTTGGGGCAGTGTGGACATATCCTGCCAGCTCAGTTCCTCTTCTTCCGAAACCCTCACTGTGCAGGAATACTCCCAATCGCTCTCGGGCATACTCGTCGATTCTATCGTTATATTTGCCACTCCCGGGCCGATTGCCGTCACTACGCCTTCCTCTGTCACTGTGGCTATGCTGGTGTTGTCACTCGTAAACTGCAGCGTCTTGTCGCTGGCCGTCTCAGGATATACATAACAATTGATTCTGCAGGTGCCGCCAATAGGCAGCTGCATCATTGGATTCACTATATAAATACTTTGTACGGGACGCTTTACATATACAAGAACGCTTGTAGACGCCTTTCCGCCGTCTGCCGCCTGAATTTCTATACTGCAGGTACCCTTGGAGATTCCCTGTACCACCCCGTCGGCGGAAACAGTTGCAACCCCAGGATTGCTGCTGGTATACAGCAGCTCTTTTATGCTTGCATCCTCTGGCAAAATAATGACTTTGTCTGCAAGAGATACTTCGGCTTCTTCATTCAAACATATTTGTTTCAACACACTTTTTTCATCCGAATCTACCAGTCTGACTAAATCAATATAAATCGGCTTCGTAGTAAAAATCTCTGTTGCCGTACGAGTGGACAACCCGTTGTTTGCCGTTGCCCGAAAGGTTGCTATGTATAGCGTATTGGGCAGCAAATCGCTGAAGATCGCCTCGCCGTCCTCTGTCGTCTGCACTGTATTATTCACCGCAAGGGTATAGTCTCGGATTCCAAGGGAGTGGCTGGCACGCATGGAAAGGGTCGCCGACGTCTGCCCAATGTTCTTCACCGCTCTTTTCTCCAGCACCGGCGGTACCTGCGGGATCGTATCCAGCTGTACTACCTTGGTTACAGAATATGTAAATCCACTCCCCGAAGCTGCAGACGCGGGACGCCACCCCGCACGCAGAGCCACTGCTCTTTCCCCGCTCAATGTATGGGAATGCCCTCTCCACGTTTCTCTTCCCAGAAACCTTGTTCTTGTCCTTCCGGTTCCGGTGTCAGATATGGGCAGCGTTTCAAACGTCCTGCTCAAATCTTCTACCCACAACATGTTCACAGTAACCTCGCCGGCCTCTAAGTCCAATGGCGGCGTATACCGCAAATATACCGACATGGTAATGTCACTGGTGTTTTTATCATAATTTGGTACCGACTCCCATTCACAGTACAAATAGGGGTCGTTCACATTTTCTCTTTCCGATACAAAGCTTCCGCTTGCCACCTTCTCTCACCTGCCTTTCACCAATTTGTAGGTTCCGTCCGCAATCATCTTGTCGCCGTCTAAATTCAGTGTGCGCTGGGTCAAAAACGCATCCTTTTCATTGACTGTAACTCTGTCACCGATAGCTATGTCTTCTCCCATCACTGCCTTTGCCGTGTAAAATTCCGAACGGAAATAATAATTTGCATACAAATCCTTTAAACCGTTCAAATACGCCCACAGAGTGGGATATCCCTCGCCGGTATCTATACTCTCTATGTTCAGCATGGTCAAATCCAGCTCCAGCTCCTGGGTGCTGTCGGGATACATCGAATTTTTAACCGTTTCCGATTTGCCCTCTGTGCCGCTACCGTCCTTGTATTTTATCGTCAGCGTCCGATACGATTCCTTGATTTCCGTGCTGTCTCCACTGAAAACATGCACCTCCGGAATCTCCCGTACGTCCTCCTGCGTATTATCCTCTTCGGAGTCCTCCTCCGAGGCCGCATGCAAAGCCTCCCGCGCAGACCTGATGATAATTCCCGCAGAGCCGCTGGTATCCACATACGCGCCCATCGCCAGACACACCGCCGTAAGCGCCTCTCTTCTCGACACCTCCTCCGGCAGCTTGCATTTTAGACTGCTGGAAAGCAAAGCTGCATCTGAGTTTTCTTCATCCAAAAGTACGCTAGGTACATCCTCACCCTGCTTCCCTTTCAAAATGGCATACAGACATGATCGGAAAGTATTCTTCTCTTGCTCCTCAGACTGACCCTCTGATTGCTCTCCAGGCAGAGTCTCGAACGGAGCCTCAGACCAGGATACTTTCCCGCTGTCCAGCTTTGACAGCACATCGTTTCCTGTAATGGTGACCCGGCTGTCCTGCATTTTTATGTCCTTTACAAAATGTGCGGCAATCAGCTTGTTATCATACCAAATCTCAAACTCCTGCTGCTTCTGAAAGGTATCCCCCGGCTGCGGGGTAAGTACCACGCTGCTGGTGTTGACCGAAATCTGATCGGAAACCAAATTGACGCTTTCATCTGCCGATACGGAAAATACACTATCTCCCTCATAAATTGTTTCC
>JAGZAC010000029.1 GCA_018370615.1 Clostridiales bacterium | reverse complement strand
GAAAAAGGCCCAGCAGAACCGTGTATCCAAGCAGATCCCCCAGATGAAAAAAGAGGGAAAGGACACCGCTCCTATTTTTGCACAGATGAAGGAGCTGTCCGCCCAGATCAAGGAAAACGACGAAAAGCTGGCCCAGGTGGAGGCGGAGTATAACACCCTGCTGCTGGGACTGCCCAACCTGCCGGATCCGGATCTGGCCCCTGGTGGAAAGGAAAACAACGAGCCCATCCGGTACTTCGGCGAACCGCATTCCTTTGACTTTGCACCGAAAAACCATGTGGATCTCTGTACCGATCTGGGACTGATTGATTATAAGCGGGGCACAAAGCTGTCCGGTAATGGGTTCTGGATTTACCGGGGCATGGGAGCCCGGCTAGAGTGGGCGCTGCTGAATTACTTTATTGACACCCACCTTGCCGACGGGTATGAGCTGGTGCTGGTCCCTCACATGCTGGGGTACGAATGCGGGCTGACCGCCGGCCAGTTCCCCAAATTTAAGGATGAGGTTTACTGGCTGGAGACGGCGGAGGACGAACGCCGCCGCTTTATGCTGCCCACTGCAGAGACGGCCCTTGTATCCTTGCACCGGGATGAAATTCTCACCGAGGCGGATCTCCCCCGGAAATATGTGTCCTACACCCCTTGCTTCCGCCGGGAAGCCGGTTCCTACCGGACAGACGAGCGGGGCATGGTTCGGGGACACCAGTTCAACAAGGTGGAAATGGTACAGTACACCCGTCCGGAGGATTCCGACGCGGCCTTTGAAGAGCTAGTAGGCAAGGCGGAGGCACTGGTAAAGGGGCTGGGCTTCCATTTCCGCACCGTAAAGCTGGCGGCTGCAGACTGCTCCGCATCTATGGCCCGGACCTATGATATTGAAATTCACATTCCTTCTATGAATGGATATAAAGAAGTATCCTCTGTTTCCAATGCCCGGGATTATCAGGCCCGCCGGGGAAGCATCCGCTTCAGGCGGGACGGCGGCGGAATAGAATTCGTCCACACGCTGAACGGGTCCGGGCTGGCCACCAGCCGGATTCTGCCGGCCATTGTGGAGCAGAATCAGAACAAGGATGGCAGTGTAACTGTACCGGAAGTCTTGCGCAAATACCTGGGTGTGGATGTACTAAAAAAATCCTCTGATGTGTAAAAAGGGACAATCCCCCCGTCGACTCCGTCGACACCCCCCTTTACACAAGGGGGCTACACAAACTTAGCCCTCCCCACAAGGAAGCCTACATCAAACCTAAGCCTTCCCTTACACATGGGAGCCTACATCAAACCTTAGCCTTCCCTTACACATGGGAGCCTATATCAACCTTAAGCCTCCCCATAAGGGGGACTTATTCCAACTTTTTAGCCTCCCCTGTGTAAGGGGAGGTGGCTCGCCGCAGGCGAGACGGAAGGGTTGTAAAAACAATCCCTCAGACTCCGCTTACGCGGAGCCAGCTCCCTTTACACAAGGGAGCCTTTGAAGATAAAATGGTGCCGTTATGCTCCGGGGGTGCTGCGCATCTCCCCACAAAGGGGCTTACACGAAACCCAAGCCTCCCCATAAGGGGGACTTGTTCCGACTTCTTAGCCTCCCCTGGGAGGGGGGAGGTGCCGCAACTGTGTTGCGGCGGAGGGGTTGTAAACCCACAAACAAATTTTAGTAAAGGAGACCGCTTATGCTGCTGGACACATATGTCAACTTTTCCTATGAAAATACTACTATGTCCCTGGCTGTCATTATCTGGGGCCTGTACGCCGGCATGGTCATCGGCGGAATCCTTTCCGTCTACAGCAAGCGGTACCTGGGAGGCGCTGTGCGGGCCCTCCTAGCAGCGGACTGCCTATCCCCCGATACCGCAAAGACCTTGTCCGGGTTAGGCGTGAGAAAGTGGGGATTTGGGCGTGCGCTCCGGGAGGGAAAGGTACTGCGCAAATGTATCTCCATTGCCAATGAAGCAGACTGTTATCTTCCCTCAAAACCCACGAAAAAATGGTCCGCATCCCTGCGCCGCTTTTTTACCGGTTCGCCGGAACCAAAGAAAAAACTCGACTTGGACCGGGCACTGCTGTATGTGCCCGAAGATAAAAAATTCCACGCAGAGGTTCGCTACGCGAAAAAGGGCTCCTCTCCCGTTTTTATTCTTATCGGCGCGGTTCTGCTGCTGGCCGTCGCTATATTTGCCACATATTTTATCCCGGAACTTTTACAGATGGTCGACGATATGATTTCTTCCATTAAAGATCTGTAACTTCCAGCAAAAAGGAGGCTGCTATGCCCAAAGCAAAAGAAAACAAACGCAAAATGAAAACAGGATTTCAGGCACGCACCAATATCATTATTATCGTTGTCTCTGTTTTGGTGTGCGTGGCGCTGATTTTGGGCGTATTGTATCTTTTCGGCATTCGTTACGTAAGATACCGATTTGACACCGGCTTTTCCGTATCCTTCGTAGGCGTACTGAACAGTGACGGTATGCCCCAAACCGGCCGTATTTCCTACAGCGGAGATGATTCCGTCGAAGGGCTTACTGCCGCCTACAATGAGGAAAACGGCACCCTGGAATATTCCAACGGAGATGTATACGAGGGGGAAGTATGGCATCTGGTAAAGCACGGCTCCGGCAAGCTGACCCGGGAAAACGGAGACGTATATGAAGGCGAGTTTTACGAGGACCGGGAGCACGGCTATGGCGTGTGCACCTATGCCAATGGAGACGTATATGAGGGGGAATATGAAAACGGAAACAAATCCGGTCAGGGAAAGTATACCTGGGCAGACGGCAGCGTTTATGAGGGTTCCTTTAAGGACGACATGAAGGACGGCGAAGGCGTTTACACTATGGCGGACGGCTCCTCCTACGAGGGCACCTATGTAAAAGACGCCAAAGAGGGCACCGGGGTATACACATATGCCGACGGCAGCGTCTACGAAGGGGAATTTCAGGGGGACCAGCGCTGGGGCCAGGGAACCTACACCTGGGCAAACGGAGAAACCTATACAGGAGAATTCCAAAACAACACCATGTGGGGCCAGGGAACCTACACCTGGCCGGACGGCAGAACCTACACCGGGTATTTTGAGGACGGCATCATTGTCCGTGTGGACGATACGGGGGATGTAAGCACGCCGGAGGAATGACTGCCGGGGCATCCGGCATATACTGATAAGAATCTATCACTGGGAGCCGTTTATGGGAAAAATCGTCATTCAATTTAACAAAAAAGCGTGGGAACAGTCTCTGGGCCGTGTTGGGCAGGGCGTTCTGGCATTTGTCCGGGAAACCCGCCGGGACGTAGATGCCATCTGCGACCGGGACCCTGCTGTGAAGAGCCGCGCAGAAGCTGCTCTTCTTTATTCCGGATTCCATGCCCTGCTGGCCTATCGTGTCGCCCATCGGCTGTACCGCAAAAAGAAATACACGACTGCCCGGTTTGTGTCACAAACTGCTCGGTTTCTCACCGGAATTGAAATCCATCCCGGAGCCACCATCGGCCATGGGCTGTTCATCGACCACGGCAGCGGGGTGGTAATCGGAGAGACCACCATTATTGGAGACAACTGCACTTTGTACCAGGGCGTCACCCTGGGAGGAACCGGCAAAGAATGCTGCAAGCGCCATCCCACCTTGGGCAACAATGTAATGGTGGGTGCCGGGGCAAAGGTGCTGGGAAACTTTACCGTTGGAGACGGTGCAAAAATTGCTGCGGGCGCTGTGGTGTTGGGGCCTGTGCCGGAAAACTGTACTGCTGTAGGCATTCCTGCCCGGGTGGTGCGCAGAGACGGCAACAGAGTGGATCCTATCGATTTGGACCAGGTGCATATCCCGGACCCGGTTTCCCAGGAACTCTGCGCTGTACGGCATAGTCTGCAGAAGCTGGAAAAGCGCCTGGCAGAATTGGAGAAAAAGTAAAATTTGCGGGGATTGGATAAACAATCCCTCAGGCGGCTTTGCCGCCAGCTCCCTTTACACAAGGGAGCCTTTGAAAATAAAATGGTGCCGTTATGCTCCGAAGATGCTGCGCATCTCCCCACAAGGGGGAGCCTGCACTAACCCATGCCTCTCCATAAGGGGGACTTACTCCAATTTCTTAGCCTCCCCTGTGCAAGGGGAGGTGGCTCGCCGTAGGCGAGACGGAGGGGTTGTAAAAGAGAACAATCCCTCAGGCGGCTTTGCCGCCAGCTCCCTTTACACAAGGGAGCCTATATAAAACCTAAGCATCCCCTGTGCAAAGGGAGCCTTGAAGATAAAATGATACGCCTAGCGTGGGAAGGAAAAAGTATGCGTTACACATGTCATTACTGCGGTAATCCAAATGTTTTAGCAAATGACCAGTTTTGCGCAAGCTGTGGTGCGCCCCAGCCGAAGCGTTCGCCTGCTGCCGGGTTTTTTCTTTCTATTTTGTACGCAGTTTTTATCTACGCCGTTATGTTTGTTGTACAAAATGGAATTGTATTTATATACTCCCTTATTGTACAAGAAGCCCTGCCTTATACCGCGTATTTTAACGAATCCATCTACTATAAAACCTATTGGTCCATTTTTTCTAGGTATTACGCCCCTGTTTGCATCGGCATGGCACTGTTGCTGCTTCTCATTTACGTTCTTTTTTACACCCTGCGTGGCAAACGCTTTGAACGAGAGATTTCGCTCTCCAAAATGCCTGCCGCACCGGCGGCTGCCATTTTTCTGGGAGGCGCCGCAGCACAAATTGTCGTGTCTGTAACAATCGCGCTTCTTTCCATTTTATTTCCATCTTTGGAAACTGCTGGAGCAGAAACCAATCAATATTACGAGCTTACCTTCGGCGGCGGCAGCCTTGCCTTGGAGGTTGTATACATCGCCGTAATCACTCCCATTTTAGAGGAAGTGGTTTTCCGAGGCTTAATCTACACCCGTTTGCGCAGGGCGATGCCTATAGCTGCGGCACAGATTCTCTCCGCCCTGATTTTCGGCGCTGCCCATATGAACCTGATGCAGTTTGTATATGCCACAATCACCGGATTGTTTATGGCCTATGTCTTTGAAAAATACCAGTCTATATGGGCGTCCATATTGTTCCATATTGCCTTTAACGCATGTAACTACCTTATCGCATATATTCCTTCTGATATGCTGACATACTCCCTTTACTGCATCTCCATTGCAGTTGTCCTATTTGTACTGTACTTTGTCTCCAGGAAAACATCCTCTAAAATAGATGTTTCAGCAGATACGATCCAACAGGAAAGGAATCCTTTATGAAGCTGTACAACACCCTTACCCGTGAAAAAGAAGAATTTGTCCCCAGAGAGCCCGGAAAGGTGTCTATGTATACCTGTGGGCCTACAGTGTATCACTATGCCCATATCGGCAACCTGCGCACCTATATTATGGAGGATGTGCTGGAAAAATATTTCCGTTACAGCGGCCTTGACGTAAAGCGCGTCATGAACATCACGGATGTGGGCCACCTCACCAGCGACGCCGACACCGGTGAGGATAAAATGCTCAAGGGAGCAAAGCGGGAGAAAAAAACGGTTCTGGAAATTGCCCAGTTTTATACGGACGCTTTTTTTGCCGACTGCAAGAAGCTGAACATCCGCAGGCCGGATATTGTGGAGCCTGCTACAAAGTGCATCGGCGAGTTTATTAAAGTAATCAAAAAGCTGCTGGCCGACGGCCACGCCTATGAGGCCGGCGGAAATGTATATTTTGACACCTCTACCATTGCCCAGTACAACGTCTTTCACAACTTCCAGGAGGAGGACCTTCAGGAAGGGGTCCGGGAAGGGGTGGAGAAGGACAGCAACAAGAAAAACAAGGCGGATTTTGTGCTGTGGTTTACCAAGTCCAAATTTGATGACCAGGAATTGAAGTGGAACAGTCCCTGGGGGCTTGGGTATCCCGGCTGGCATATTGAATGCTCCTGCATTTCCATGAAGCATTTGGGGCAGTACCTGGACATTCACTGCGGCGGCGTGGACAATATCTTCCCCCACCACACCAATGAAATTGCCCAAAGTGAGGCATATCTCGGGCATGAATGGTGCAAATACTGGTTCCATGTGCTCCATTTAAACACAAGCAGTGGAAAAATGAGCAAATCCAGCGGGGAATTTCTCACTGTATCTCTTTTAGAGGAGAAAGGATACGACCCTATGGCGTATCGGTTTTTCTGCCTCCAATCTCACTACCGCAAATCCTTGGTTTTTACCTGGGAAAATCTGGACAACGCTGCCAGCGCCTACGATAAGCTCCTGCGGAGCATCGCAAAGCTGGAGGATGGGCCTGTTGACGAGAACGCTTTTGCTACTCTCAAAGTACCTTTCCAAGAAGCTATGGACAACGATTTGAACACATCTCTCGCTATTACCGCCCTGTATGATGTTTTGAAGTCGAATGTAAGTGACGGAACCAAGCTGGCGTTGATTCGAGATTTTGATCAGGTTTTGTCTTTGAATCTGCTGGAGGGCGCCGCAAAAATTAGGGAGGCAGAAGCTGTGGAAAATGCAAACCCTGCGTGGATTGCACAAATTGAAGCGCAAATTGCGCAGCGTGCGGAAGCGAAGAAAGAAAAGGATTTTGCAAAGGCAGACGCCATCCGTGCGGCGTTGTTGGAGCAGGGTGTAATTTTGGAGGATACTCCCTCTGGAACAATATATAAGCTGAAACGGTAAACTTTATTTTAGGCTCCCCCATATTGGGGAGCCTATTTTTATTATTGAGGCTTCCTACAAGGGGATTCGGAACAATCCCTCAGGCGGCTTTGCCGCCATGCTCCCGGAGATGCTGCGCATCTCTCCACAAGGGAGCCTATGAAAATAAAATGGTGCCGTTATGCTCCGGAGATGCTGCTCGTCTCTCCACAAGAGAGCCTGCACGAACCTAAGCCTCCCCTGTGTAAGGGGAGGTGCCGCGATTACATCGCGGTGGAGGGGTTGTAAAGGGGTCAATCCCCCTGTCGGCTTCGCCGACATCCCCCTTTGCACAAAGGGGACTGAACGAACGCAAGCCTCTCCACAAGAGAGCCTGTACAAACCTAAGCCTCCCCTGTGCAAGGGGAGGTGGGTTTTGCAAAGCAAAACTCGGAGGGGTTGTTTCAATGTTTCACGTGAAACATTTTCACCCTTCCATTTTTGCCCAGTTTATGCTATACTAAATGGGGACAAGCTATCCATAGAACTACAACCATTTTATAATGTAACATGGAGCAATTATGGGAAAATACAGACAACAACGGGTGAGCGACGCTGCTCGCCAGGAAATATGTGATATTCTACGGGATGTGAAAGACCCCCGCATATCATCTTCTTTTATTACCATCACTTCTGTGGAGGTGACGCCAGACTTCAAATATGCAAAGGTGTACTATTCCACCTTATCTGACAACGCAACCCCAGAAGAAAAAAAAGAGCTGGCCGCCGGACTGCGCAGCGCTGCCGGGTTTATCCGCAGCCAGCTGGCCCAGCGCCTCAATTTACGAATTACACCGGAGCTTTCCTTCATTTTGGATGATTCCCTTCGGCGAGGAGTAGACATCGCCGCAAAAATCAATGCATTGGAATTTCACGATACTGAGGAAAGCCCAGAAACTGAGGAAAAAGAATGACAAAACAAAACAGCACCTTTCCTGAATTGGATGCAAATGAGGTCTGCAAGCTTTTAGAAACCTCCGCCGCAGAAGAAAAGAAGCTGCTGCTCCTTTGCCACGTCAATCCGGACGGCGATACCGTGGGGTCTGCCTTTGCACTGAAAAAAATTTATGGCCTTCTCGGCGGCACCGCCTGCTGCGCCTGCACCTCCGATGTGCCGGAATATCTTCAATTTTTGCTCCAGAAAGACTCTATCCTCTACACACCAGATATGGAAAAAGATTTTGACTGCATTTGGACTGTAGACGTGGCTTCTCCGGCGCAGCTTGGACGTCTTTCCGGCCTGGCAGAGCAAACGGTACTCTCCATCGATCATCACGGAAGCTGCACACTGTTTGCCCCGCATTATTTAGATCCAAACGCCAGCGCCACCGGGGAATTGATTTATTCCATTTATGCAAACCTTCTTCAGCAAGGAAAGCTTTCAGAAAATGCCGACGTCTGCCGCCTGATCTACGCCGCCATTTCCGCAGACACCGGCTCCTTCCAATACAGCAATACCACGCCGCAAACCATGCAGATTGCTGCCGCCCTTCTGGAAACCATTCAAAAGGACCCGGAAGGTCCAGATGCGGCAAGTATTGCACACCGTCTCCACGGCTGCCGCACCATGGGAGAGCTAAAGGCGCAGAAGCTGGTCATTGAACGGCTGCAGCTGGCCTGCAGAGACAGACTTGCCTACGTATGCATTCCCGCGTCCCTGCCGGAGGAAAACAGGCTTTCCGACTTTGATTTTGGGGGAATGGTGGACATTCCCAGAAGCGTCTCCGGTGTTCTGGTGGGACTGGCCATTAAAGAAAGCAAAACAGAAGCAGGTACGTACAAGGTATCCGCCCGGTCCAACTGTGACATCGACGTAGCCGCCGTTTTGTCAAAATTTGGCGGAGGCGGCCACAAACGGGCGGCAGGGGCAACGATTATGGCAGACTCCTGCAGCGACGTGGTGGAAAAGGTCGTCTGGGCATTTACCCTGGAAATTCAAGCCTATTTGAAAGAAAAGAAAAAACATCTATGAAACGAAAAAACAAGCCGGATCCAGTCTCCGGCGTATTGATAATAGACAAGCATACTGGCGTGACCAGTCACAGAATTGTCCAAATTCTGCGCAAGCTGTATGATACGCCCAGAGTAGGTCATACAGGCACACTGGACCCCCTTGCCACGGGGGTTTTACCGGTTCTCATAGGCCGTGCGGTAAAAGCCAGCGAATTTCTCCTTTCCAGTGATAAGGAATATGAAGCGGTGCTCCGGCTCGGCATCGCCACAGACACACAGGATACTACAGGGGAAGTTATTGCTACCAGCGATCGTATTCCAAAGGAAGAGGAAGTACAGACCGCTATCGCTTCTTTTATAGGGGATATTCAGCAGGTTCCTCCCATGTACAGCGCCATTAAAATTGACGGCAGAAAGCTGGTAGATACAGCCCGTGCGGGAGAAACAATCCAGCGGCAGAGCCGACCAGTACATATTGCATCTATGCAAGCGCAGAAGCTATCAGAAAACGAATACAAGCTTCAAGTAACTTGCTCTAAGGGGACGTATATTCGCACGCTTTGTGCGGATATAGGAGAAAAGCTGGGCTGCGGCGGCGCTCTTGCATCCCTCAGGCGCACCCGATCCGGACGATTTACCCTTACAGACGCCCATACCATAGAAGAATTGGAAGAAGCTTCTCTGAAAGAACGAATTTCCATGGTGCTGCCATGCGAAACGCTGTTTGCAGACTGTCCAAGTCTTTGTGTAGGCGATTTTCAGGCAAAGTTAATCCGTGGAGGAACGGAGCTGTATCAAAAGAAATTGAAGACGAATTTCCCCGTAGGAACACATATTCGCCTGTATCAAAACGGCACTTTTTTTGCTCTCGGTGAAGTGCGGGAATATGAAAACCGAGGCAGCGCAATCAAGCCTATCAGGCTGTTTGTACTGTGAACACGGACGCAGGCGTTTATATTGAAGAGGGACAATCCCTCCGCCGCAACTATGTTGCGGCACCTCCCTTTGCACAAGGGAGGCTTGGGTTCGTGCAGGCCCCCTTGTGCAAAGGGGGCTGGCGGCAAAGCCGCCTGGGGGATTGTCTTCCCAAAATCCCCCCTCCACTAAAAAAAGTTTTCATTTCACCCCGTTTTCCACAGATTTTGTTGATACTTTCACTTGAAAAAATCTCCCATTTATGCTATACTATTTTTGTATAGCTATTTAATTATAAGGAAGATAAAAACACAGGAAACCATGGGTTTTTATCCCGGAAGGGAGCAGATACAATGGACACATCCAAGGAAGAGCTTTCCATGTTCATGAATTCCATCATCGATCAAATCCGCAAAAATGCCACTATGTCTCAAACGGCCTTTGATCTCTGGTTTTCCGATCTGCATCTCTTACAAATCGATACGGAAAAAATCGTCCTGGCCACAGGAGATGAGCTGAAGCGCAAATTTCTCGTAGGCAAATGCACCGATTTGATTGCAAAAAGCGTACATGATGCCCTGGGATATGACCCTTCCATAGAAATCATCTGCGATGCTGTACGGGAGCGAAATATCTGCATTCCTACTGACCGAATGGTAATGGGCAGGGAAATCCCCTCAGGGGAAGCAGAAGAAGATGACGAAGGAAAAGCCACACCAGAGGAGGATTCCTCCTTTTCAGAATACGAGCTTCCTACCCAAGGCCTGTGCCCGGAATATACCTTTGAAAACTTCATTGTAGGCTCCTCCAACCAATTTGCCCACGCCTGCAGCGTTGCCGTATCCAACGACCCCGGCGGACAGCACAATTACAATCCCCTGTTTATCTACGGCCCCAGCGGTCTGGGCAAGACCCACTTGATGTACGCCATTGCCAACCGCGTCCACAAAATGTGGCCGCACATGTCCATTATCTGCACCAAAAGTGAAGACTTTATGAATGAGCTCATCGAAGCCATATCCAAAAAAACTACCGGCAGGTTTCGGGAAAAATACCGCAAAGCGGATATGCTTCTCATCGACGATATTCAGTTTGTTTCGGGAAAAACCTCTACCCAGGAGGAATTTTTTCACACCTTCAACGCCTTGTACGAAAACCGCAAGCAAATTGTCGTCACCAGCGACCGTCCCCCCAGAGAAATGTTTACCCTGGAGGAGCGCATCAAAACCCGGTTTGTACAGGGAATGATCGCAGACGTACAGCCGCCGGAATACGAGCTCCGTCTGGCAATTTTGCAGAAAAAGGCGGAAAAGAACAATCTGAATGTTCCAAACAACGTGCTCACCTTTCTGGCAGAGCGGCTGGATTCCAATATCCGGCAGATTGAAGGAGCGCTGAAAAAAATCGGCGCCGTGTCCTTCCTCAGCGGACGTCCCATCACACTGGAAATGGTGAAGTCCTCCATTCCGGAATATTTCCGGGAAAACAAGCCGGTATCTGAAACGGTGGATAACATCCTGGAGGTCACCGCCAGAAAATACGATGTCACTGTGGAACAGATTTTAGGAAAGGGGCGGACAAAAAACATCCGCACCGCCAGAAACGTATCCATGTACGTCATCCGGAAGGTACTGGACTTGTCTCTCCCGCAGATCGGAAAAATGCTGGACCGGGACCATTCCACTGTACACAGCAATATCCAAGCCATTGAAGCGGAAATCCAAACCAACCACCGACTGAACAACGAAATTGTGGAAATCATCACAGAAGTGAAAAGCTAATCCAAAGGCTTTTCCCAAGGACAGATTTTTTGGGAAAAGTCTGTGGAAAAGAAGTGTATAAGAATTTTTCGGCCTGTCCTCATGGGATGAGAAAGCTGGGGGAAAATTTTTCTCCCCTTGTGGAAATCTTGTTCTATTGGTGCAGCCCTGCATCAAATAGAATCCTTTTCCACAGAAATTCTTCTCATATATCCCCTGTGGAAAACTGGCTGCTACAGGAAAAC
>JAGZAC010000028.1 GCA_018370615.1 Clostridiales bacterium | reverse complement strand
GGGACTTCTCCGGCCGCAGCACAAGACAGAGCTTCTTCCAAAGCCACCGCCATAAAATAATGATCCCGTTCTTTGTCTCTTTCCATATTTGCCTCAATTTTTCAATTTTTTTTAGTATACAATACTGTAAAAATCCTGTCAATAACTGATAGAAAGGCAAAAAACCAATGAATTATGATGCTGTTATTTTTGATTTAGACGGAACCCTTCTCAATACACTGGAGGACTTAGCCGCCAGTGTCAACTATGCTCTTTCCGCCGCTGGCCTGCCAGGCCGCACCATAGAAGAGGTGCGCAGATTTGTCGGTGACGGTGTGCGCATGTTGATTACCCGGTCCGTAGCCCCCAAAAATGATGAAAAAACAATCCAATCTGTGTATCAATGCTTCACCCAGCATTACAGAGAAAATTGTGAGAATAAAACGAGGCCTTATGATGGAATCCTTGAAATGCTTGCAAAATTGCAGGAGCAAGGTATCGCCACTGCAATCGTCTCCAACAAAATAGATTTTGCTGTCAAAAAACTGGCAGAAAAGTATTTTCCCGGTAAAATCACGCTGGCATTGGGTGACAGGGATGGGGTTCCACGCAAGCCTGCGCCCGATGCCCTTTTGGAAGCAATCCGCCTTTTGGACTGCAGACATCCTCTATATGTAGGAGATTCGGACGTAGACGTGCAAACTGCAAAAAACGCGGGAGTAGACGGAATTTTTGTTACATGGGGATTCCGCAGCCGTGAGGAGCTGGCAGCAGCCGGAGCCATCCGTTTGGCGGACAGCGCACCCCAGCTGCTCCATATGATTTTGCAGTCGTAAAAAATGCATTGGGTATAGTTAAATAACTTACAAAAAATCGGTTGACTTTATTTTATAATTTGTATATAATTTATACATAAATACTGTGAAAGGACTATTTGGAAATGAAAAAACCGCTTTCATGTCTCCTTACGATTGCCCTAATCGCTTCTATGTTCCTATGCGCTGTTCCTGTGGGACATGCAGCAGACGACCCAACTGCTTCCTATACACCGGTGCAGGCTGCAAATGAGGACAGCGGCATTGCGTTGTGGTTTGACTACAGCAGCAAAAAGATTCGCAGCTCTGAAACAGAGAGCAGCGGCATGGACACTTTTGCTGCCTATATGGCGAAAAATGAAATAGAAAATATTCAATTTGTTTTATATGCGGAGGAAGGACGAACCGGACTTACCGCCCAAATCACTCCCTTTACCAATGAAGCTGGAGATACCATTGACAGTGAGCTGTTTATTCAGTATTACCATGATTGTGCGGAATATGGCATGGTACCGGATGCAATCCCGCCCTTGTCCGCCTATGGCGCCTTTGATTTGACTGCCGGAATGTCTCAGGCGTTCCTGATCAAACTGAAAACAGCCGAGGACACGCCTGCCGGCTGGTATTCCGCTGACCTTACCGTTCATAACAGTGACGGTGAAGAAGTAAAGAAGGCTACCGTATTTGTCTATGTATGGGATTTTGCCCTTTCTGAGGAAACTGCTTGCGCCACCAGCATCAATTTGGATCAGAGCTATCTCGTCAGGGCACATCAGGGTGAGACCACTCTATCTGATACGGAGCTGTACAAAGTGTATTACGACTATATGCTGGAAAATCGTATCAGCGCATATACGCTTCCTTATCCGCTGAACCGTGAGGAGGCGGTTGCCTATATGGATAATCCCAGAGTCACCTCCTTTCAGTATGATTACAACAACACCACTATCATGCGCCGGCTCTTTACCACTGTTTTTAATGGGGAAGGCGGAGAAGAACGGTTTAACAAGGCATATTATTTCAGCAATATCGTAGATGCGGCAGAACCTGAAGACTTGGAGGAGCTGAAAGCCCATTATGATCGAATTGCAGATGCGGTGTCTTCCTATGCACCCGATTATGCCCAGGCGCCCTTCTGGTTCATTTCTACCTATATTAACGATATTGATTATACTACCGCCGAAGGAGAAACCATCGACCAAATTGAATACTACAGCGATTTTGTCAACCTGTGGTGCTCCAAGACCTTTGCTTATACGGATAAAGAAGAACTGTCCGTTCCCGGTGCAAAAGTGCTGCAGCCGGAAAAATGGGACAGTGTATACGGCACTTTTAAGGAAAGAATGGCAGAAAAGCAGCAAAATGGTCAGAAGGTATGGTGGTTTATTTCCTGGGATGTAGAGGCCCCATACATCAATTACTATATGCAGACAGACGGTACGGCACAGCGTATTCTCTTCTGGCAGCAGTTTGACAACAACGTGGAAGGCTTCCTTTATAATTTCGTAAACTTCTGGTTAGGAGACACAGCGGATCCTTATGAAAACAATGTTTCCAACGCTGCATATCCCGATGCACACGGAGAGTCGATTCTTCTGTATCCCGGTACAAAATATGGAATTGACGGTCCTGTAGGAAGCCTTCGCATGGAAGCCATGCGGGACGGCATCGAAGACTTTCAAATGCTCACCATGCTGGAGGAGCTTCAGGGCGAAGGTGCCGGAGATGCGTTCATTGATCAGCTCACCACTGGAATGGTACATTATTCTACAGATGCAGAAGAGTATTATTCTGTCCGCAAAGCCTTGGGAGAAAGTGTGGAGCAAGCTGTAAAGGTAGGAAGCTGTGCTCACGAATATGACTATAGTATTACCAATCCCGCCTCTTGTATGGAAGATGGTCTGGCCACCTACACATGCCGTCTGTGCGGCCACTCTTATACGGAAGTTATCCCCGCACCGGGACACACTTTTGTAGACGGTGTATGCACCGTATGCGGTACACCGGAGTATACGCCGGGAGATATAACAGGGGATGGCAGAATTACCGTAAGAGATCTCTCCACTATGCGTCTGTACCTGGCAAATAAGCTGCCAGAGGGGACAGAATTGACAGAAACACAAATATTGGCTGGCGATGTAACTGGAGATGGTAGAGTCACTGTAAGAGACGTTGCCACCCTGCGTCTGTATCTGGCAGGGAAAATAGAGGGTTTCGAGTGATAGATATGGCACCGCAAAATTTCTCAAGAAAAGTCCCCCTTGTGTAAAGGGGGATGGCTTCATGCAGTGAAGCCAGGGGGATTGTCTTACGAACAACCCCTCCGTCAGCTGCGCTGCCACCTCCCCTTACACAGGGGAGGCTTTTTCTTAAGGCTTTCTTGTGGGGGATTGTTCATGCAAAGGTTATATCCGTCTTTGTCTACATCATTCTTCCACAGCTCGATCGTACACAATATAGCTGTATATTTCTGTAACGCCGTTCCCTTGAACAGTAACAGTGGCATATCCGGCAGAATGAAACTGCAGCAGCCCGCTTTGATTTACTTCAACGATACTGTCATCGCTGGACGTATAGGAGGTAGCGGCAATGGTTGGCTGTAGCTGATAGGCAGAATTCACCTGATGCACCTGCGGGCCGGTCGCTCGTGAATCTACGCTTTCTCCCTCCGGAAGTACGCTGATAATAATGGCGGAAGAGCGTTCTTCTTCTTCCGATTTTGCCATTACCATAACGGTACCTGCGCTTTTTGCAGAAATAGTGCCGGCTTGATCGACGGATGCCACGGACGGTTTTGCAGAACGATATTCAGCATCGTTCCAGAGACGCTTGAAGGAATAGCTTTCTCCGATTTCCAAAACTTTGCCGCTGATGACTGTTACTGTCTCGTAGTCTTCATCTGCAATGTTCGTTTTTACCGTGACTTCTGTCTCTTCAGTGTCTTCATCTGTCTCTGATTGGGCTTTTCTGCAACTACCCATGGACAGAAGCATGCCAAATGCGAGCAACAGTATCAAAAGCTTTTTCATGATGCTTTCCTTTCTTATCCATTGTTTTTATCATCGTGCATATTGTTTTATATGATGGGTTCTCCGAGGAGCAGCTGCTGCAGTTGCTCCTCGTTGATTACCGGAATGCCAAGCTGTCTGGCTCGCTCTAATTTGGACCCCGCAGCTTCCCCTGCAACCACATAGGAGGTTTTGGAGGACACACTTCCTGCCACTTTTGCACCAAGCCGCTTCAGCTTTTCGCCGGCTTCGTTTCGGGACATGGTAGGCAGCGTGCCAGTGAGTACAAAAGTCAGTCCGGCGAGGGAATCAGATACAGGCGCCGGTTCTTCAGATTGCGTAACCACTCCAGCATTGGAAAGTCGCTGGATCAGCAGCTTTGTTTCGGGCAGGGAGAAAAAATCTACTACAGACTGGGCCATGATTTCTCCCACATCCTCTATTTCGCATAGTGCCGCTATGTCTGCCGTAAACAGTGCGTCAATACTGCCAAACGTATGCAGAATTGCTTCCGATGCGGCGATGCCGATATGGTGAATTCCCAGTCCGAACAGCAGCCGCGCCGGCCCGGCAGTTTTGGATTTTTCAATTGCTGCTATAAGGTTAGCAGCAGACTGCTGTCCCATTCGGGGCAGTGCAGCAAGCTGCTGCGGCGTGAGATTGTATATATCTGCGGCGCTGTGAATCAGTTTGTTTTCGATGAGCAGCCGTACAATTTGCGGCCCCATACCGTCGATTCCCATGGCGCCTTTGGAAGCAAAGTGAATTAGTCTGCGTTCCAGCTGTGCCGGGCAGTCCGCATTGATGCACCGTGCCGCACCGGCTTCTTTTTCGACTATCTCTCCATTTTCGTCTTCTGCCTGCCCATCGTAAACGATTTTTTCACCGCAGGAGGGACATACCTCTGGAAATTGAAAAATCTGCTCGCTTCCGTCTCTCCGGTCTGCTATACTTCCTATAATTTCCGGAATAATATCACCTGCTTTGCGCACGACGACAGTGTCTCCGATTCGAATGTCCCGCTTGCGGATAATGTCGATATTGTGCAGCGTGGCTCTGGAGACGGTAGTGCCGGCAAGCTGCACTGGCTCCAGCACTGCATTGGGGGTGAGCACCCCTGTGCGTCCTACCTGCACGACAATATCCAGCAGCTTTGTTGCCTTTTCTTCCGGCGGATATTTATAAGCGGCTGCCCATTTGGGCACACTGCTGGTTTCTCCCAGCAGTGTGCGCTGGTGCAGCGCATCTACTTTGATTACTGCGCCGTCGATTCCGCAGGGAAGCGTGTCGCGGCAGTTTCCGAGATCTTCAATAGCAGAAAGGATTTCCGCATCCTTTGCCGTAGTACATAGAAGATCGATTGTGTGAAATCCGAGAGCGCGGATGCGCTCGATGGTTTCCCTGTGAGACTGGGGCGCATGGCCGTCTTCATATAGGCTGCCGGATTGAAAATTGAAAACAAAAATATCCAGCTTTCGTTTTGCTGTTTCCTCCGGATCCAGCTGCCGCAGAGAACCTGCCGCCGCGTTGCGGGGATTGGCCCACAGCTTTTCGCCGGCTGCTTCCTTTTCCTCGTTCAGTTTTTCAAACACGTCTTTGGGCATGTACACCTCGCCCCGCACCGTTAGAGAAAGAGGTGCCGGCAGCCTCTGGGGAATTGAGGCGATGGTTTTAATGTTGGCTGTGACGTCTTCGCCTACAATGCCGTCTCCCCGGGTGGCGCCCAGCACAAGTTCGCCATTTTCATAGGTAAGGCTTACGGAAAGTCCGTCGATTTTTGGTTCAACAGTAAATAGAATTTCTTCGCCCGATGTAGCCAGCTGCTGTCGGGTTTTTTCTAGAAAAGCGCGCAGCTCTTCAAAGGAAAATACATCTGAAAGAGAGTCCATTTTCACTGTATGAGTGACTTTTTTCAGCCGCTCACTTGCCTTTCCCCCTACCTTGTGCGTAGGAGAGGATGGGCTGTCCAACTGGGGAAACTCTGCCTCCAATTCCTGGAGCTTTCGAAACAGCATGTCGTAGTCAAAGTCGGAAATTTCCGGCGCGTCCAATTCATGATACAGCTTGGAATGCCGTCGTATTTCTTTTCGCAGGCGGGTAATTTCCCGCTTTGCGGTTTTTTCATCCATAATAAATATATATACCTTTCCCCGTGTTGGTGTCGTCAAATTTTATTAAAATAACAAAATTTAGTTTATACAAAGACAAAATTATTATAGCATGTTCCCAAAATGAATACAAGTTTTTTTTCAATTTCTATTGATATACAAACAAGATGAAATATTATTTTTGAAAACTGGTTAGACGATTTTTCGTCTAACGCGGGGGGAATAAATTCATCGTGGTGCTTGACAGAAAAAGGATGCGTTGGTATAATGATATAGGTTAGTTAAATCTAACCGCGCGGCAAAATGGGATGGCTATAGGGCCTTTTCTTTTTTGCAAATTTTGATAAGAGGTGTAGAAGCTTGGACAGGGAGCCATTCGATACGCTGTGCATTGCACCGCAGAAAAAATATAACTGTACTAGACCGCAGAAATGCCGCTATTTTGACACCCTGCCGCAGGACGGCAGCTGCGATTTTTACCATATGGAAAACGAACATGGTTGGGCCAGTATTCGTGCGTACAGCGTTTTTCCGGGGATCTGGCTGGCATTTCAGGAGGCGTATACGTATTCCTTTGAAAACCACACCGGCTGGCGGGATGATCTGCTGGAAATTGCCCATTGCCAGGAAGGGCGTTTGGAATATGAAGATGCCGACCGCTTCTTCTATTTGGGGGAAGGAGATATGTCCATCCACAGGAGCAGCAAAGATGGGGCGCTGCTTCATTGTCCGGTTCAACGCTATCGTGGGCTTTCCGTCATCATTCATCCGGAGCTGGCGCCTGCGTGTACTTCCTGCCTGCTGGGAGACGTAGACGTTAAACTCTCCAGTCTTTGGAAGAAATTCTGTGCGGGAAACGATCACTTCATTATGCGTTCCACACCCCAGTTGGAGTATGTATTTTCCCAGTTGTACCAGGTACCAGAGTCTATCCGAAAGGGGTATTACAAGGTGAAGGTTTTGGAGCTGCTGCTGTTTCTTTCCTGTCTGGACCCGGCTGCTTCGCAGCAGAAGGGGCGTGCTTGTACTCCGGCACAGGTCCAGCTGGCGCGCAGTGTGATTTCCTATGTGGACACGCACCGAAGCCAGCGTCTAACTGCTCAGCAGTTGGGAAAAAAACTTCACGCCACCTCGGAGCAGTTGCGCGGCAGTATACAGCGAGTTTACGGAAAACCTCTGTACCAGTGTATTCGAGGGTATAAAATGCGTGTGGCCGCAAAGCTTCTTGTTGAGACCGATCGTACAATTATGGATATCGCCGGAGAATTCGGTTACGACAACAGCAGCAAGTTTGCCGGCGCTTTCCGTGAGGTGCTTGGCGTTTCTCCAAGAGAGTACCGCATGAGGAATGCATTGGATGGGATGGAGCTTCATTTTGGAGCGAAAAAGCCCTAATTTGGAGCGGAAAGTGCTTTGAAATTTTTGTACAATAAGCAAGGTCGGGGCGAAATGGGTATAGTGTATTAGTGCCGTTTGTGCTCCGTCGGAGGAACACTCTTTTGGAGTGCTTGTTTTTTACATATAAGTTAGCTAGAACTAACCAAGGAGGGAAAAATCATCGCCAGATATAAGTCAACAATTTTTCTAGCGGCCGCTGTGCTGGTTGTGTCGGCAGTCTCTCTATTTATAGGGGTTATCAATTTGGATTTGCAAAGCCTCTTTTCCGGAGATTTGAATCAATGGAAGATTTTTTTCGTTTCCCGCCTGCCAAGGCTGTTCGCTATTTTATGTACAGGAGTGGGAATGAGTGTGGCAGGATTGATTATGCAGCAGCTGTGCATGAATAAGTTTGTCTCTCCTACCACAGGAGCAACGATTTCTTCAGCACAGTTCGGTATCTTGCTGGCGCTGCTGTTCATGCCCCAATCTACCCTGTGGAGCAGGGCGGTATTTGCATTTATCACTGCTATTCTTGGCACATGGATTTTCGTTTGGTTTATCCAGCGCATTCAGTTCAAAGACGTGGTGATGGTGCCTTTGGTGGGGATTATGTTCGGCAATGTAATTGGTGGGATAACAAATTATCTTGCCTACAAATATGAAATGACGCAGGCATTGTCCTCTTGGCTGGTGGGGCATTTTTCTATTGTTCTCTCAGGCAACTATGAGTTGGTGTGGCTGGCAGTGCCACTGGTCGTCCTGGCCTTTATTTTTGCCAACCATTTTAATATTGTGGGCATGGGAAAGGATTTTTCCAAGAACCTGGGAGTGCCATACAATCTGGTGTTGTTTTTAGGACTGTCTATTGCAGCTATGATCACTGCATCGGTGGTGGTTGTGGTAGGTTCTATCTCTTACATTGGGCTGATTGTTCCCAATATTGTGGCCATGTTCAAGGGAGATAAAATTCGAGGGACATTGGTAGATACCGCTTTGTTCGGCGCACTGTTTGTGCTGGTTTGTGACATACTGGCCAGAGTGGTTATCCAGCCTTACGAGCTTCCGATTGAACTTATCGTGGGCATTGTGGGAAGCGTGTTGTTTGTCATTCTGCTGCTCTACCGCCTCAAGCACGGCCGCAAAGCGATCCGCCTGGGAGCCGCTCATGCCGGTGCTTGTGCAGCTTCTGTTTCCCAGGCGGAAAGGGGGAAAGCTGATGAATAATATTGCGGCCCGCCGGGCGAATCTTATCAAGCTGGCTGTAATGGGGGTGCTGGTGCTGGCGGCCTGTGCTGCTTACCTGCTGGTGGACGTAAATCCAAAGTATTTTGCATACGCTATGAGCCTGCGGATCCCCAAGCTGATTGTCATGCTTATTGCCGCTTTCGCCATTGGGGGTGCGTCTCTGGTATTTCAGTCCATCATCAACAACACCATTGTCACCCCTTGCCTGTTGGGAATGAACTCTCTTTACACTCTGATTCACACTGCTGTGGTGTTTGCGGCGGGGACGGGGAGCATTTTAGCGGTGAACGCCAATGCCGCCTTTGCTGTGGACCTGGTACTTATGGGCATTTCCGCCACGGTGATTTACGGGTACTTATTCAAAAAAACAAACTACAACGTACTGTATGTGCTGCTGATCGGTACGGTGCTCACTTCATTTTTTGGAAGTATTCAATCCACCCTCACCCGGGTTATGGATCCCAACGAGTACGACAGCTTGCTGGCTACCCTGGTTGCCAGCTTCAGCAACGTAAACGGAGAAATCATCCTTTTCTCTTTGATTGTTTTAGCTCTGCTTATTTTTGTTTTGCGAAAAGACCTTGCGCTGCTGGATGTGCTTACTCTTGGCAAGGAACAAGCTATCAACCTGGGGGTTGACTACGACAAAAGCATCCGCCGGCTGCTTTTAGGAGTCACTCTGGCCATTGCCGTAGCTACCGCGGTGGTAGGCCCTATCTCCTTTATGGGACTGATTATTGCCAATCTTTCCCGTCAGCTTTTTAAGACATATCGCCATGCCCATCTAATCGCCGGCTCGGTGTTGTTTGGCATGGTGATCCTGGTAGCAGGCCAGCTGATTGTAGAACACGTTTACACTTACTCCATTCCCATCAGCGTGTTTATCACTGTGGGCGGCGGACTTTATTTCCTATATTTGCTGCTGACGAAAAGGAGGGTTTGATTTTGCAAATCAAGGAACTGACAAAACAATATGACGGCAAGGCGGTGGTGGACTGTGTCAGCTTTGAAATTCCAAAGGGGAAGGTGCTTTCCCTCATTGGCCCAAATGGGGCGGGAAAGTCCACCGTGATGGGGATGATTTCCCGACTCATTGCCCGGGATGCAGGTTTGGTGGATTTCGACGGAAGGGACATCGTCAAATGGAAGAGTAAGGAGCTTTCCAAACGGATGGCCATATTGACCCAGTCCAACAACATCCAAATGAAGCTTACCGTTCGGGAATTGGTGACTTTCGGGCGGTTCCCCTACTCGGGAGGTCGCACGACGCCGGAGGATCAAGCCATCATCGATCAGGCCATCGCATACATGGAATTGGAAGATTTCCAGGACCGGTTTATTGACGAGCTTTCCGGCGGCCAGCGCCAGCGTGCTATGATTGCCATGGTCATCGCCCAGGATACGGAATATGTGCTTTTGGACGAGCCTACCAACAATCTGGATATTTACCACGCCACCAACATGATGCGCACCGTTCGCCGTCTGTGCGACGAGCTGGGCAAAACTGTCATCCTGGTACTTCATGAGATCAACTACGCGGCGTTTTATTCCGATTATATCTGTGCCTTTGTGGACGGAAAGATCGCCAGATTTGGAACTGTGGAGGAGGTGATGACAAAAGAAGTTCTCTCTTCTATCTACAAAGTAGACTTTGAAATCCTGAAAATCGAAGGAAAGCCTTTGTCCATTTATTACTAAGCCGCAATTCCGGCTAAAAGGAGAATAGTACATGAAAAAATTTTTGATTTTAATACTTGCTGTTATTATGTCTGTGTCCCTGATCTCGTGTTCACAGGGGGGAGAAGGCTCCTCTTCCACTGCGGACGGAGCCTCGTCCTCTGGGGAGGGAGGTTCTGCTGCTGCGAACAGCTCTCCGGAGACGATTACCATCAAAAGCCTTAACGCAGAGCAGGCTGAGGTGGATTTGGAAGTGCCCTATGACCCTCAGCGCATCGCCATTCTGGATATGGCCGCTCTGGATATTCTGGACGCTCTGGGTGTGGGGGATCGGGTGGTCGGTACCGCGCATACCTCTTTGGACTACCTGCAGAGTTATGTCAGCGAAGAAATTGCCAACCTGGGCACTATTAAAGAAGCCGACCTGGAGGCGGTAATGTCTTGCGAGCCGGATGTAATTTTTATCGGCGGCCGACTTTCCAGCTCCTATGACGCATTGAGCGAAATTGCTCCGGTGGTGTATCTTTCCACGGATGAAGAGTCGGGCGTAGTGGAAAGTGTGCGGGAAAACGCCAGCACTATAGCTTCCATGTTTGGAATGGAAGAAAAGGTAGAGGAGCTAATGGCAGAATTCGACGGCCGCATCGAGACGCTGGCCGCATTTGCGGAAGGCAAGACCGCCATTGTGGGACTGGTTACCAGCGGCGGCTTTAACGTACTGGGAAACGACGGCCGCTGCTCCATCATCGGCCGGGAAATAGGCTTTGAAAACATCGGCGTAGATGCAGATATCGACACCTCTACTCACGGCAACGAAGCATCCTTTGAATTTATCGTGGAGAAGGATCCGGACTATATTTTTGTTATGGACCGCGATGCTGCGATTCAGACAGAGGGCGCTCAGTTGGCCCAGGAGATCGTGGAAAACGAATTGGTTATGGATACCCGCGCTTATCAGGACGGGCATATTGTTTATCTGGCCAATCCGGCGGTATGGTATACTGCCGAAGGCGGTATCACTGCACTGGACGTAATGCTCTCAGATCTTGAGAGCGAGCTATTGCAGTAATATACGCTTTATCCCTTGTGTGTGGGTACGGCATATGCTAAAAAAGGGATCTTTTCAGATCCCTTTTTATTATTTCTTTTTTCGTCCAGATACAATTCTTTTTTGCGATACAGTTTTTTCTGCTGAAACTGCAGGTACGGCTCTCTGCTTTCTTGCAGACCACTTACGGAAAATATACTTGTTGATCTCTGCACCGTAAATCAAAATCATCATACAAATATACAGCCACAGCATCAAAAATACGATAGCCGCAAGGCTCCCATACAGGTAGGATGCGGAGGGAAAGTATTGGATGTACAGAGAGTAAAAGTAAGAAAACAATACCCAGCCGAGGGCGGCAAAAATGGCGCC